>DBGFLF010000133.1:0-7798 GCA_048528725.1 Collinsella sp. | reverse complement strand
CATCAACGGTTCGGGCAAGCACAACAACTGGTCGCTTGGCACCGAGTCCGAGAATCTGCTCGATCCGGGCGACACCCCGCTCGACAACCTGCAGTTCATCGTCTTCCTCACCGCGGTGATCGAGGCCGTCGATAACTATCAGGAGCTCTTGCGTGCCTCCGTTGCCTCGGCCGGCAACGATCATCGTCTGGGCGCCAATGAGGCTCCTCCGGCGATTATGTCCATCTTCCTGGGCGACCAGCTTACCGAGGTCGTCGAGAAGATCATCGATGGCAAGGCTTCCGTCCATGCCACGCGCGGCGTGCTCGACCTGGGCGCCGATACCCTGCCCAAGTTGATGCAGGATAACACCGACCGCAACCGCACCTCCCCGTTTGCCTTCACCGGCAACAAGTTCGAGTTCCGTGCCTGCGGCTCCGAGCAGAACGTCTCCGACTCCAACCTGGTGCTCGATGCCGCCGTGGCCAAGTCGCTCAAGTCCTTCGCCGATGCCCTTGAGGGTACGCCCGAGGATGAGTTCCAGGATGCCGCGCTCGAGTACTGCAAGAAGGTCCTGACCGACCACCAGCGCATCCTGTTCTCCGGTGACGGCTACTCCGACGAGTGGCCCGTTGAGGCCGAGAAGCGTGGTCTTGCCAACAACAAGACCACGGCCGACGCCCTGCCCGCCTTTGTTTCCGATAAGGCCATCGCGCTCTTTGAGGAGACGGGTGTCCTGACCAAGGCCGAGGCTCAGTGCCGCTACGACTGCAAGCTCGAGAAGTACAACAAGCTCATGAACATCGAGGCTACCACGATGGTTCGCGAGGCGCGTCGTACCTATCGCCCGGTCATTACCGCCTATGCCACCAAGGTCGCTAAGGGCCTTGAGACTATTCGTGCCGCCGGTGCTGAGGCCGCCATGCAGTGCGAGCAGAACACGCTCAACAAGCTCTGCAACGGCATCACCACCATCAACGACTCCATCAAGGCGCTTGACGCCGTGCATCAGAAGGCTGAGGCCCTCGATGGCCAGGAGCAGGCCAATGTGTATGCACACGAGGTCGTTCCCGCTATGGACACGCTGCGCGCCGCCGTGGATGCCATGGAGGAGATCGTGGCCGCCGACTACTGGCCGGTCCCGACCTACGACGACATCCTGTTCTACGTGTAGAACGTAACTGACATATCGTCACGGTATTGAGCCGGGGTCTGCATCGCGTGGGCCCCGGCTTTTTGTTTGCGAAGGACGCTTTGGATCCCGCTTTGCAACTGATTCGCCCACGCAATAAGGGGTCGTGGGCAAAAAACGTCAAATATGAGTACTGTCACAAGCCCTGTAGTATTATCTTTTTGCAAAATATGCAGTGTTACGCAACATATGTCCAAGTACTTAGCTGATAAACGCCTGCAATTCTTCCGCCGTAGGACGCCTTGGGTCCAAATCGCCTTCTGATGGCATGAAATCGCTGTCACTAAATTGGTAACAGTACTCATATTTGCTATTAATTTGTCCACGGGCCCTTGGATGACAGTGAGATTTTATGCCTTCGGGGTTCGAATCCCGGCGTATGGGTAGCAAAAAGCCCGCCACCACGGGGGTAACGGGCTTCTCGATTTAAATGGTGCCCCCAGCGGGATGTCCGCGTGCGGCTGGCGCCGCCCGCTTTCGCTGCGTCGCTCCGCTCCTTGCGTGCTGCGCTGGAAAACGCTTGCGCGTTTCCTCAGCTCCGCACCCTGCCGGGTTCGAATCCCGGCGTTGGAGAAGAAAAAAAGCCCGTCACCGCAAGGGTAACGGGCTTTGCATTTCAAATGGTGCCCCCAGCGGGATTCGAACCCGCGATATCCACCTTGAAAGGGTGGCGTCCTTGGCCGCTAGACGATGGGGACAGCGGGAAAGAGTATAGCAGACTTTTTTGCCGGCGCGTATATCGTTGGCAAACTGGAAAACCACCACAAAGGTGCCTGTCCCCTTTGTGGTAGTGGGGCGTTAGGGGAGGAGCTTCATGGCGGCGTCGTGAGCGGTGTGCTCGTAGGTGTCGTCGAGGGGCTTGAGCGGCAGCAGGGCTGTGGCCTGCGCATCGCCGCGGCGCTCGAGGGCGTGCGCGATCAGCCAGTCGGCGAGCTCGGGGTTCTTGGGCAGTGCCGGTCCGTGTAGGTACGTGCCGATGACGCCCTTGTAGAGCAGGCCCTCAAGGCCATCATCGCCGTTGTTGCCGGTGCCCGTGACGACGGACGTTCCGAGCGGCGTGGCATCGGCGTCCAAAAGCGTGCGGCCGCCATGGTTCTCGAATCCCACAAAGGGCTCAGGTGCCAGATCGGTTTTGACGGCTACGTTGCCGATCAGGCGATCGGAGCCACGTACGGTTTCGGCGGCAATGACGCCCAGGCCCTCGATGCGATTTTCGCCCATATAGTACGAACGGCCGAGCAGCTGATAGCTGCCACAGATGGCAAGCAGCGAGCCGCCATCCTCAACATAGGCCGCGACCTTGTCTTTTTGGGCGAGCAGCTCGTGTGCCACGGCTAGCTGGTCGCGGTCGGAGCCGCCACCCATCATGACGATATCGGCATCGGTGAGATCGAGTGACTCGCCCATACGGACCTCGTCCACGCGCACGGGAATGCCACGCCAGGCGCAGCGGCGCTCGAGCGCGATAACATTGCCGCCGTCGCCGTAGAGGTTAAGGGCATCGGGATACAGGTAGACGATGCGCAGCGGGTGCGAAAGCTCGACTGGCGCGATACCGACAGGAAGAGCGCTGCCGTCGGCACGGGCTACGGCGCGCCCAGCAACAGCGTCGGCGGTGGCGCCTTTCAGCCCGTCGAGCTCCTTGACCAGCGGCGGGAAGGCCGTGTAGTTGGCGACGGCGTAGAAGGTGTCATCGGCGGCCTCGTCTGCCACGGCGCCAATTGCCTGCGCGACGTCCGAGATAATCGCGGCATCGATGCCGGCGTACTTGAGGCGCACCTGCATGTCGTGCGCGCGCGTGCCTCCGGCAAAGGCGACAAGACCCGGCGTGTCGGCGATGCGCTCAAAGTCGACGTCGTAGATCCACGATACATCGTGGCCGTCGGCGTCGTTGTCGTTGAGGAAGAAAGCGCAGAGTCTGCCGCCTGCCGTCTTGATGGACTGGATTTGTCGATCGAAGCCTACGGGATTTTTGGCCAGGTTTGCCTCGACGGTACGGCCGGCGATCTCCCAGCGGCCCATGCGTCCGCCGGCGGGGACATAGGCATCGAGCGTGGGCTGCAGATGCGCCGCGTCTACGCCCAGCTCGCGCGCCGCAAAGAAGGCGGCGGCAACGTTGTAGACCATGTACAGGCCGTTGTAGCGCGTGGCGATGTGTACGGCAGCTGCGTCGGACGCAGATCCAAAGACCAGGTCAAAGCCGTAGCCGTCGCAGCCGAGCTCCACGCCCGTCACACGGCGGACCAGTGCGGGGCGTGCCCAACCGCACGAGGGGCAATGGTAGGCGCCGAGTTGACCATACTGCACATAGTCGTACTCCAACGGCGCGTTGCACTGCGAGCAAAAACGCGAGTCGCTAATGCGATCGGACTCGGTGCCCGTGGCGCCGTCGATGCCAAAGGCGATGCTCGTGTTAGGGACGCGCGCGGCAATCGAGGCGCACAGCGGGTCGTCGGCGTTGTAGATAAGCGTTGTTGTCGGCGAGAGCTCCAACGCATGGGCGATGACCTCCTGGGTGTGATCGATCTCGCCGTAGCGGTCTAGCTGGTCGCGGAACAGGTTGAGTAGCACAAAGTACGTCGGCTTGAGCTTGGGCAGAACGCGTACGGTGTAGAGCTCGTCACACTCAAAAACGCCCACGCGCTTGCCGCTGCTGGTGTGCCTAAGGCCGCCGCGGGCCTCGAGCAGAGCACCCACCACACCAGGTTCCATATTGTTGCCGGCACGGTTGCACACCACGGTAGCACCGCTGGCAGCAACGGCATCGGCGATGAGGTTGGAGGTGGTGGTCTTGCCATTAGTGCCGGTGAT
Source organism: Collinsella sp. (assembly GCA_048528725.1). Lineage (GTDB taxonomy): Bacteria > Actinomycetota > Coriobacteriia > Coriobacteriales > Coriobacteriaceae > Collinsella. Next base: position 3,816 of record DBGFLF010000133.1, on the reverse strand, counting down.
CACCACGCTGCGGTCGACCAGGCTCGCGAGGTCGCTCAGCAACTCGGGATCGATCTTCATGGCGATGCGGCCGGGGAGTACGCCGCCCTGGCGCTTAAGGACGGAGCGCAGCCCCCAGCGAGCGATATCGCTCGAGGTGCAGGCAAGAGATGAGCGGAGGTTCATGAAACCGTTCCTAACGTAAACGACATGGTCGGGTCGAGTGCGTCACTAAAAACCGTAGCGGCGCGCAAATTCCTGGGCAAGCTGCGACACGTCTTCGCAGGCATTGGCCCAGGGGGCAAAGTCGGGAGTGTCCGAGATAATACCGTCCGCTTCCCAAACGGCCTGGTGCGAAAGATCCCAGGGATCGTGTGGCTCGGGCCGGCAGGGAAGGTACGGTGTCTGATACATGGGGTTCAGTAAGAAGAACGCACCGCCCTCGCAACGGTTGGCAAACTCGCGCAGCGCGCGTGTCGCCGGGCGCATCTTGTTTGTTTTGAACAGCAGAATCGTGCGGGCGAGTAGGTACCAGGGAGAGTTCTCGAGGGCATCGGCTCCCATCTGCTCCTCGAGCTGGTGGGCTAGGGCAAAAAAGCCGTCCTCGTCTTCCAAGCGAGCGAGGGCGAGCAGCACGGTGCCTGCGGCCCGGGTGGGATAGCCTTCTGCCTTAAGGACGCGGCGGGCGTAGTTGGCGGCAGCACGGTAACGAGCGCTCGCCATGCACAGCTGCGAGATGGCCTCGAGCGTGTGGAGCCACCCGATAAGGGCCGGCTCGCTCACGGTAAGGTCTGCCGCGGTGACACCGTCGGCCAAAACATTATTGGCCCAGTAGTGCGGGGCTTCCATGTCGAACCCGGGCACGCTTTGCTGCAGGTAATCGGCCGTGGTCGCCTCGAGCTTCATCAGGTCACCCAGGCAGGCGTCAACGGGCGTGTCGGCCAGGATGATGGCGAGCAGCTGCGCGTCGACGGCCAGTGCATCGACGCGGACAATTTTGAGCAGCTCATCGCGCATGTCGTCGAACAGGCGATTACGCGTCTGTTCGAACTCCTCGTCACTGCCCATGTCCTCGATGCGATGGAGCTCGTCGAGCAGGTGGCGATGAACACCGGCATAGGACAGCAGTGCCTGGGCATGCTCGGTCTGCGCATACTTATGAGGGTTGACGCTCACGTCGTTATGGACAAGCTCGCGTGCTGCATCGGTGAGTTCGGGGTGCGACGCCAGATAGGTGCGCTCCAGGTAGGCGGGGATGTAGACGCTCGGATCCATTAGAGGTCTCCTCCCTTAAACGGCAAACCCTGCTCGGCCGCCCGCAGTATGCGCTCATCGATTTGGGAACGCACGATATCGTTGGTGGCGACCCAGGCGGCAAAACTGGCGTTGTCGGGGGCGCCCAGGCCCTCCTGCAGTACCGGCGTCGCCTCGGACAGCGCAAGGACAAGTTCGTCGGTGGAGCCCACACCCACGTTGACGCGGGCATAGACGCCATCGGGAAACTCGGTTTGGAAGTAGAGTGCCTCGGCTGCGTGCGGACACGAGCGCGCAAGGATGCGCAAATAGTGCTCGGCGCCCTCGTAGTCCAGCTCGCGCCAGGCAGCGCTCATCAGCGCGATGAGCGTCCACGGGTCCAAGTCGCGCTCCGCATCCTTGGGACGACGGCGCAGCGGCGTGTTGGCGAGATAGGGGACGGAGTGGGCAGAGCGAAAGCGCTTGAGCTCCTCGGCGGGGTATTCGAGCTTTGCCATGGCGAGCATCGCGGTGTGGCGGACACCAGCGGGGTCGTTGGGCGCAAAGTCGAGGCTGCGGTTTGCGGCTTCGAGCGACATGCGATAGCGGCCGCTAATGAGCGCGCGTGACGCAAGGGCGGCAAGCCAGCGCAGATAGGGGCGGCGCGTAAGGTCGCCTGCGGCCTCGCGCTCGTAGGGGTCCTGAGCCGAGGCGATCTTGAGCGCCAGGTCATGCTCGACTTCATCACACTTGGACACCAGGTACTGTACGTATTCCTCGTTGGAGTTGGCGGTGAGGGCCGTCAGCATGCGCTGGGCATCCCAGTTGGCCGGATCGAGTGCGGCCGCCTCGCGGAGCATGTTCTCGGCAGCTGCCTCTTCCTGCTCTGCCTGGGCATCGTCGGGGATAAAGGGAATGCGGTAGTCGACGGCCTCGACCACCTTGGCAATCAGATGCCCGGCGCGGTCGCGGTCGTGCACGATGAGCGGTGCGGGGTTGCGGGTGAATTGTTCCATCAGACGCTCTACGGCGGCACCGTCGGTGAGCGGGATATTGTCGCGGCGCAAGGCCTCAAGAACGAGGCGATGGCAATCCTCTTGAATGGGATCGAATGCCATGGGGCCTCCTTTGCTGCGGTTAGGGTTCAGATGTTTCTATATAAAGTTCTAGTTTACCCGCATGTGGCACACCGGGGGTGCCGCACTTGGACTTGCACCTTTGCACCACGAAGTCGGATGTCGCACAAATGTCGGCACCATGGACGGCCGAGTGGTATCACGGTGCCGCAAACGGTCGATTTTTGGCGGCGAACGGTGCATATTTTGGAGGGGCACCGTCCTGCCCGGGATATGTAGTCAACCTTGATAAAACGTTTGCCCAGCTTGGGAGTATGAATGCCGCACAAGGGTCTTCAGGGATAGAAAAAACGTTTCATCATTGGCGGCTTTAGGTGAATAACTGACCAACCAGAACGGTAAAATATTGTTTGTCTGAGCGTTGAGACGTTCAGACATCGCGCATTGTCATCGCCGGCAACGCGCAAAACGGTCCTAACGGAGCCAATCGGGTGCTCCGTTATATACGCAAGTCTAAGAGGGGCTTGTTTAGGAGGCACAGTATGGGACGTTTTACCAATCCTCGCGATCTGTACTTTGGTGAGGGCGCTCGCCACGAGGTGAAGAACCTCAAGGGCAAGAAGGCCATCATCGTTTCTGGCGGCAGCTCTATGCGCCGCGGCGGGTTCCTGCAGGACGTCGAGAACGACCTTAAGGAAGGCGGTTTCGAGGTCAAGCTATTCGAGGGCGTCGAGTCCGACCCGTCCATCGAGACGGTCATGAAGGGCGCCGAGGCCATGCGCGAGTTCGAGCCCGACTGGATTATCGCCATCGGTGGCGGCTCGCCCATCGATGCCGCTAAGGCCATGTGGGTCTTCTACGAGTACCCCGAGGAGTCCTTCGATAACATCATCCAGCCGTTCAGCTTCCCTGAGCTGCGTCAGAAGGCTCATTTCTGCGCCATCTCCTCCACCTCCGGCACCGCTACCGAGGTCACCGCGTTCTCCGTCATTACCGACTACGCCAAGGGCATCAAGTACCCGCTGGCCGACTTCAACATCACCCCTGATGTCGCCATCGTCGACCCCGAGCTCACCTACACCATGCCCGCCAAGCTGTGCGCTCACACCGGCATGGATGCTCTGACCCACTGCATGGAGGCCTACGTTTCCACCTGCGCCTCTATGTTCACCGACGCCAACGCTCTGCACGGCATCCGCGAGATCGTCGAGTGGCTGCCCAAGTCCTATGCTGGCGACCATGAGGCCCGTCAGCACATGCACGAGGCTCAGTGCATCGCCGGTATCGCCTTCTCCTCGGGTCTGCTCGGCATCGTTCACTCCATGGCTCACAAGACCGGTGCTGCCTTCGAGAACGGCCACATCATCCACGGTGCCGCTAACGCCATGTACCTGGGCAAGGTCATCCAGTGGAACTCCAAGGATCCCCGTGCCGCCGAGCGTTACGCTTACGTGGCCAAGGAGATCCTGCACCTTCCCGGCGAGACCAACGAGGAGCTCATCGCTGCACTCGTCCAGAAGATTCGCGA
>DBGFLF010000132.1:0-8558 GCA_048528725.1 Collinsella sp. | reverse complement strand
AAGGCTGTAGGCCTTCTGGGCCATGGCGACCACCCCTTCGACTCGAATTCTTGACGGCCTGAACAATCGTCAATATCGGTCGGAGGGGTGGCTTTGTAAAGCCGTTTGTCTCCACCCGCGTAGCGGGTGGTTTAAAGCTGGCCGCTGCGCGGCCAGCAGACTAAAGTCTTGAAATAAAAGGCGCGGCCAATAGGCCGCGCACCATCTCCCCTACAGCCCAGTAACCTCCTGGCAAGGAATGCAGAGCACTCGACCGAGGCGGACCGGCCTATCTCCCGGCGCACTCCGCAGGACGAAAGAACCCCCGCCGCACGTAGTGCGCAGCGGGGGTTCTTTCATGTCCGAGGACGCGCCGGAAAGGAAGGTCGCCCTCGGGCCGGACAGCTAAAACAGCTTACGCGACGGTGTAAACCCAGTCGTGCTTATCCTCAACGGCACCAGACTGGATGCCGGTCAGGGTCTCACGGAGCTTCTTCATCACGGGGCCGATCTCGGTGTAGCCAGCCGGGAAGGTCACGGTCTCGTCGGCGCCATAGACCTTGTTGTCGATCTCGCCAACCGGGGAGATGACGGCGGCGGTGCCGCACAGGCCGCACTCAACGAAGGTGCCGGCCTTGACCTCGGCCCACTCGACGGGACGCTGGTCGACGGTCATGCCCAGGTCCTCGGCGACCTGAACGAGCGAACGACGGGTGATGGAGGGCAGGATGGAGTCGGTGTGCGACTGCGGAACGACGAGGGTGCCGTCCTCCTTCACGAACAGGACGTTGGCGCCACCAGTCTCCTCGACGTAGGTGCGGGACTCAGAGTCGAGATACAGGTTCTCGGCATAACCCTCGCGGTGAGCCTCCATCGTGGGCTTGAGGGACATGGCGTAGTTGAGGCCGGCCTTGATGTTGCCGGTGCCGTGCGGTGCGGCGCGGTCGTACTCGGAAACGCGCAGCTTGACGGGCTTGAGGCCACCCTTAAAGTACGGACCGACCGGGGTCACGAGAATGCGGAACGTGTACTCAGGAGCGGGAGCCACGCCAATCACGTCACCGGAGCCAATCATAAACGGACGCACATACAGGGTTGCGCCGGAACCGAAGGGCGGGACCCAAGCGGCGTTGGCAGAGACGACCTGCTTGACGGCCTCGACAAACTTGTCCTTGGGGAACGGGGGCATCTCCAGGCGCTCGGCGGAGTTGTACATACGCTCGGCGTTCATGTCGGGACGGAAGCAGACGATGCTGCCATCCTCGGCGGTGTAAGCCTTCAGGCCCTCAAAGACCTCCTGGCAGTAGTGGAAGATGCCGCCGCACTCGGAGACGTGCATGGTGTGGTCGGTGGTCAGGCCGCCCTCGTCCCACTCGCCGTCCTTCCAATGGGCCTCGTAGCTGTAGTCGGTCTTCATGTAGCCAAAGCCGAGGCTACCCCAATCGATATCCTTCTTCTCGACAGTCATATGTCGCTCCTTACATACACGGTTGCATACTCGCGAACCTGCACGCAAGGACCGAAGCCGGCCGCGTCGCAACATCACACGCCCGGAGCGTAGAGCCGGGCAGGACACGCGGGCAGCATCGAAGCCGATGGCACGTCGATTCGCATGCAGGTGATTGTACTCCCCGCACGCCTTGGATAAAACGTTTTTCTTTAACTAAGTAAAGTATTTTCATTTGCCTTCAACACAAAAGGCCCGCCATCGAATCCGATGACGGGCCTTGGAATTAACGTCCGAAAACAAACTCGGACTAGGCGTTCTTTTTACCGAGCTTAGCCTTAACCAGGCCGACCACGGTCGGGATGATCGACACGGCGACGATGCCGATAATCAGCAGCTCAAAGTGCTCCTGCACAAACGGAATGCTACCAAAGAAGTAACCCAGCAGCGTAAAGACCGTTGACCAGGTAATTCCACCCAGCACGTTAAAGACGACAAAGTTGCGCCAATGCATGCCGCCCATGCCGGCGATAAAAGGCACAAAGGTGCGGATGAACGGGAAGAAGCGGCCGAGGAAGATGGCCAGGTGGCCCCATTTATCGAGAAACGCTTCGGACTTCTCGATGCGCTCGGGCGTCATGGCCTTTACCTTGCCCGAGGCAATGATCTTGCGGCCAAAGAAGTGGCCGATCATAAAGTTGCACTGATCGCCCAGGATTGCTGCGGCCCATGCGGTGGCCAGAAGCGCCACGATGTTAAAGCCGCCGTTATGGGCAAAGAAGCCCGAGGCAAACAGCAACGAGTCGCCGGGAAGGAACGGGAAGAACACCACGCCCGTCTCGATAAAGATGATTAGGAACACGCAGCCGTAGGCCATAAGCGGGCCGGCGGCGATCCAGCTAGCGATCGCGGTGCGCGGGTCCTTAAGCAGCTCGGCGATAAAATTGATGAAACCCATGAAGTAAAACCTCTCAGTTGTGGGCGCGGACACGTCCAAGTTGACCAGTATACGGTTGCGATGCGAGCACGGGCCAAACCCCTCAAAAGTCTTACTTCATTATCAGCAAGTTTGCATAACTGACACTTGTCGCCCAAAGCGAAGCAAGATCGCCCTTCCTAATCCCTAGCGAATCGCTATACTTTATTGAATCGCATTGTCACGGCGCTAAGGGAGGGCGGCCGGTGAGCTTTATCAATACCATTCGCGAGGACATCAAGACCGTCCAGGCGCAGGATCCTGCCGCGCAAAACGGTCTGGTCATCTTCCTTTCCTATCCTGGCCTGCACGCCAAGTGGAACCACGTGCCCGAGCACTGGCTCTGGGAGCACGGCCATCGCTCACTCGCCCGTGTGCTCTCGCAAATCACCCGCCACATCACCGGCGTCGAGATTCATCCCGCCGCGCAAATCGGCAAGCACTTCTTTATCGACCACGCCATGGGCGTCGTCATCGGCGAAACCACCGTCGTGGGCGACAACTGCGTGCTCTACCAGGGCGTCACGCTCGGCGGCACCGGCAACGAGACCGGCAAGCGCCACCCCACCCTGGGCAACAATGTCACGGTGGGCACGGGCGCCAAGGTGCTTGGCAACATCCACATCGGCAACAACGTCAAAATCGGCGGCAACTCGGTCGTCGTCAAGGACGTGCCCGACAACTGCACCGTCGTGGGCGTGCCCGGGCGCATCATCAAGCGCAACGGCTGCCGCGTGTTCGAGGAGAGCTTCGACGCCAAGCAGCATCGCGAGTACATGCCCGACGATGCCGCCGAGCAGAGCGCCCTCAACCGTCAGGGCATCACCGAAAACGCCCGTCGCGTCAAGGAACTCGAGCAAGAGGTGGCCGAGCTCAAAGCCCTCGTCGCCAAGCTCGTGGACGAGCGCTAGAAGCGGACGGCCACCGACAACATTGACGCCAACACAAAAGGCGCGCCAGGGAATTCGCCCCCGGCGCGCCTTCTTTTCGATGTGACATGCGGGACTGCCCCTTTGTCACCTTATGCGAACTGGCTTAGGTAGAGGTCGGCATAAGCGCCCTCGGCAGCCAGCAGTTCCTCGTGCGTGCCCTGCTCGATGATATTGCCGTGATCCATGACCAGGATGAGGTCGGCATCGACGATCGTCGACAGACGGTGCGCGATCACAAAGCTCGTGCGTCCGCGCATGAGCGCATCCATGGCACGGCCGATGGCGAGCTCGGTGCGCGTGTCCACGCTCGACGTCGCCTCGTCCAGGATGAGGATCGCCGGGTTGTTGAGCAGCACGCGCGCGATGGTCAGCAGCTGACGTTGGCCCTGGCTGATGCTCTCGGCATCGTTAGCCACACGCGTGTCGTAGCCCTGCGGCATGGTGCGCACAAAGAAGTCGACCTGAGCGGCACGTGCAGCCGCGACAATCTCCTCGCGCGTCGCCTCGGGACAGCCATAGGCGATGTTCTCGGCAATGGTGCCGTCGAACAGCCAGGCGTCCTGCAACACCATGCCAAACTGCTGGCGCAGCTCGCCGCGATCCATGCGGCTCGTATCCACACCGTCGAGGGTAATGCGGCCACCGTCGATCTCGTAGAAGCGCATGAGCAGATTGATGAGCGTGGTCTTACCCGCACCCGTGGTCCCCACCACTGCGATCTTCTGACCCGGCTCGGCGGTAAACGACACGTCGCGCATAAGTGGCTTGTCGGGCGAATATCCAAAGCGCACGTGCTCAAAAGCGACACGGCCCTCCACCTTGCCCGGCAGCTTGGCGGCGGCCGCTGGCAACGGATCGGCTTCCATCTCGGACTCGTCGAGCAGGTCGAACACGCGCTCGGCGCTCGCCAGCGCGCTCTGCAACGAGTTAAAGGTAAACGACAGCTGCGTCATGGGCTCGGACGCCTCATAGATAAACTGGAAGAACGCCTGGAACACGCCGACGGTCATGTGACCGGCAACCAGCATGCTGCAGCCCACCAGTGCAATCACGATCTGCGCCAAGCGGCCGATAAAGCGCACCGCGGGACCGACGGCGTTAATCATAAAGTCGGCCTTGGTGCTCACGCGCGCCAGCTCCCTCGAAGCCTCGTGCACCTCGGCAGAGCTCTGGTGCTCGCGGTTAAACGCACGGATTACCAGACGGCCCGAGTAGCCTTCCTCGACCGCGCTCGTAATCTTGGACACCCACTCCTGGCGCTCGCCCGTCACATCGTGCGTGCGGCGCGAAACGACCTTCGTCACCAGCAGCGAAAGCGCCGTAAAGAACAAAAAGACGAGCGTGAGCGGCACGCTGAACACGAACATCACGCTCACGGCGCCCACCACGGTACCGATCGACACCAGAAGCTGTAGCAAGCCGCGCTGCATGCTCTCGGACATCTTGTCCAAGTCGTTGGTCGCACGGCTGACGACCTCGCCGGGACGATGCGCGTCAAAGTAGGCAAGCGGCAGGCGGTTGAGCTTTTGTGCGATGCGGTTGCGCAGGCGCAGGTTGAGGCGCTCGGCAACGCTCGACATCAAAAAGCTCTGGAGTGCGTAGAACGAGGCGGCGGCGGTCCAGATCATAAAGTAGATGAAGATGGTCCTGCCGCAGTTCTCCCAGGTAATGCTAAAGGTAGTGTTGTTGGCAAACGCCAGCTTCATGTGTCCCCACAGCTCATCGATCACGCGGGCGCTGTAAGCCGGCGCCGCGGTGTTAAAGATGACGTAGAATACGATGCTCGCGAACACGATATAGAAGCGCCAATGGTCGCCGGCGGCCTCGCTCCACAGGCGGCGCACCGTCGCCCAGGTGTCGCGGGGCGTCTCGTCCTCGTCCCCGTCATCAACGTCGCGCATGCGCTCCGCCTCGGCGCGGGCGCGCTCGTCCTCGGCGCGCTCGTTTTCCTCGTAGAGTGCCTGGCGGCGAGCCTCGCGCTCCGCCGCCTTGGTGGCTTCGTCCAGGTCGGGCGCGACGCCCGTCTCCTCGACTGTCTCTGCAACCGCGGCGTCATCGGCGATACCCTGCTTCTTGAGCTCCTCGGTCATGCTACTCACCTCCCTTCATCTGCGATTCCGCGATAGCGCGGTACACCTCGCAGGTTTCCATGAGCTCGTCGTGCGTGCCTAGGCCCACGATCTCGCCGTCTTTGAGCACCACGATCTGATCGGCATGCAAAATACTCGAGATGCGCTGGGCGATGATGAGCACCGCGGCATCGCGCGTCTCGTCCTGCAGCGCATGGCGCAGGGCGGCATCGGTCTTAAAGTCCAGGGCCGAAAAACTGTCGTCGAAGATATACAAATCGGCGCGCTTCATGAGTGCGCGGGCGATCGCCAGGCGCTGGCGCTGGCCGCCCGAGAAGTTCGTACCGCCCTGGGCCACCGGCGTATCGAGCCCCTGGGGCTGGTCGAGCACAAAGGTGCTCTGGGCAACCTCCAGCGCATGGAGCATGTCAGCCTCGGTCGCGCCCTCGTTGCCAAAGCGCAGGTTGCTTGCAACGGTGCCCGAGAACAGCCATGCCTTCTGCGGCACGTAAGCGATATGCCCGCGAATCTCACCTTGCGAAAGGTCGCGCAGGTCAACGCCGTTCAGGCGAATGGCGCCCTTCGTGGCATCGTGGAAACGCAACAAGAGCTTGGCCACCGTTGACTTGCCCGAGCCCGTTGAGCCTACAATCGCCGTGGTCTGGCCACGGCGACAGGCAAAGCTCAGGTCGCACAGGGTGTCCTCGTCGGCATCGTCAAAACGGAACGACATATGGTCGAACACGGCAACCGCGTCGGCACCATCTGCGGACTCAGGCGCCCCGTCGCCCAGCGTTGCCTTGCCGTCCACGATGCTCGGCTCGATTTCGAGCACCTGTTGCGCGCGGTTGAGGCACGCCGCGGCGCGCGGAAGCGTCAGAATCACCATCTGCGCCATCATCACAAAGAACAGGATCAAGATCGCGTACTCCAGCACGGCCGAGATGCTGCCGATTTGCATGGCGTGGACGCCCACGCGGTTGCCGCCCACCCACAGCACCGCCACCTCGGCGATGTTCATCAAAAAGAAGCTGGAGCTGTCGAGACCCACAAACAGGTGGTTGACCTTGATGGCGTTGGCCGCGTAATCGCTAAACACCTCGTCCAGGCGCCGCTCCTCGTGGCGCTCCTTGTTAAATGCGCGGATGACGCGCACGCCCACGATGTTCTCGCGTAGCACCACGTTCATGCGGTCGATAAAGCTCTGCAGGCGCATAAAGATCGGCGCGGCGTTAGCCACCGTAAAGACCGCCGCCACCAGCACGATCGCAACCACCACGCCCAGCAGCATGCCCATGGCGGGATCGATGAACCAAGCAAAAATGATGCCTGCCACGGCCAAGAACGGCACCGGCAGCACCAACTGAATCGTCTGAAGGACAGCTTGCTGAATCACGTTGATGTCGTTGAGCGAACGTGTGATCATCGAACCCGTGCCAAAGCGCTCAAAGTCGCTGGCGGACAGCTCGAGCGACTTGTCGTACACGGCATTGCGGATATCGCAGGCCACGTTGGCGGCCAGGCGCGCCGAAAGATAGCAGCCCAGCACCGTGCCGCCGCTGGCCATGCCGGTCGCGATAAGCATGTACAGGCCGTTGCGTAAAATATAGTCGACATCGCCCGTGGTAATACCGGTGTTGACCATATTCGCCAGCATCGTGGGAACCAACAGCGTACCGACGTTATCTATCAGCACCGCAAACAGCGTCACCGCAATCAGACCGCGGTACGGCCTCATAAACCTCATTAAGAGTCGCATGTGTCCCCCTCGCCCTTATCGTCTGTCTCGTTCTCGGCGGCCACTTGCCGTTTAAATGCCTCGCACTCTTCGTTAAGAACATGGGAGAACTTACCGACCAAGCGCATGATCTCGCGCTGTTCCCACGGCTCGAGCGCCTCGAATGCCTGTTGCTCGGCTTTTTGCGCCGGCAACGCGTAGCGCTTGGCAAACTGCACGCCTTCTTCGGTCAGTCGCACAACCTTGTTCTTACGACTGCCCTCGGCAAACTCCAACGTCGCAAGCCCTCGCGCCCTAAGCGTCTTAATCGCCGAATTGATGGTCTGTTTGCTGTAGAACCATTCACTCGTCAGCCGACTCACGGCAACGCTTCCGCCCGCTGCACTCGTGTCGACGAGCATCCGGTCGAAATCGACCGGGCTAACTGCACTATTCATCTCTCCCACCATTCGATAGTCCGAGTTTTGACTATCGTCAACAAGCTCGTTGTTTATGGTCGGCTCTACATAAGCATATCGACAAAAAAGACCGCCGGCGCGGGGGCGGCGCCGGCGGTTGCGAGAGAATATCGAGTGTTGGCTGTTAAGCGGCGACGGCCTCATAGACCGTAGCGCCCGAGAAGCTGTCATGCAGGCTCTTGCCGGCAATCCACGGCAGCTCGACGACCTCGCAGACCGTGTTGACCAACTCAGAACAGTCAGTAAAGTGGCCCTTGTCGTTGAGGGCCTCGCAATCCTGAACACGCCAATAGCCATCGGTGTGCGTGATGTAGTACTCGTGATCGTTGATCGACACGAAAGCGCGCGTCTTGGAACGCAGCAGCTTCAGAAATCCTTCGAAATCGGTCTCGACGACATCTCCAGCCTGGAACATGATGTTACCTCCTGGCCCGGCGCCACCACGGCGCATTGATAAACGTTGGTACTCCTTTAGTAAAACCTTTATCAGAGGTTATGCGTTCGTCATTTAGGCAAGTGGTAAAAAACCGCAGGGTAGACGGGATAAAACGTTTAACCATCCCATTTGTTTGTCACATTCTGAAGGTACTTTTATGCAAACCTACTTTGCCAATTGAAATCTATCCTTTTGGCCGGGCAATTGACCGTCTATCGTTTGAGTCCGACGGGTATGAACGGGGCATCTGCAACGCCACCGCAAGGAGACACCATGGAGACTATCGAAGCGCTCATTCACCGTCGCAGCTGCCGCAACTACAGCAATCGTCCCGTCGAGACCGAAAAGCTTGCACGTATTATCGAAGCCGGCCAATATGCACCGAGCGGCATGGGCCGCCAGCCGGTGACGTTTGTCGCCGTCACCGACCCCGCGACCGTCGAGCGTCTCTCACAGCTCAACGCCCAGGTCATGGGCAGCAACAGCGACCCCTTCTATGGCGCCAAGACCGTTGTGGTGGTGC
>DBGFLF010000131.1:0-7359 GCA_048528725.1 Collinsella sp. | reverse complement strand
ATGGGCAAGCTGTTCGACCTGGAGGAGTCGGGCTACTTCTATAGCCGCCTGCAGAACCCCACGTGTGACCTCGTTGCCGCCAAGATCTGCGAGATGGAGGGCGGCACCGCTGCGATGCTCACGAGCTCGGGCATGGCCGCGAACTTCCTCGCGATCTTTAACGTTGCCGGTGCCGGCGATCATGTGGTCGCGAGCTCTGCCATCTACGGCGGTACCTACAACTTGCTTGCCCACACCATGGGCCGCATGGGCCTGACCTGCACGTTCGTTGCCCCCGACTGCACCGATGAGGAGCTGGAGGCCGCTTTCCAGCCCAACACCAAGCTCGTCTTTGGTGAGACCATCGCCAATCCCGCGCTCGCCGTGCTCGACATTGAGCGCTTTGCCAAGGCCGCACACGACCACGGCGTGCCGTTGATGGTCGACAACACCTTCCCGACGCCCGTGATGTGCCGTCCCTTTGAGTGGGGCGCCGATATCGTTACGCACTCCACCACCAAATACATGGATGGTCACGCGGCCTATCTCGGCGGCGTGATCGTCGATCACGGCCAGTTTGACTGGATGGCGCATGAGGACAAGTTCCCGGGTTTCACCACACCTGACGAGAGCTATCACGGCGTGACCTATGCCGAGAAGTTCGGCCGCGAGGGCGCCTTTATTACCAAGGCTACCGCGCAGCTCATGCGCGACCTCGGCCCCATGCAGAACCCGCAGGCGGCGTTCTTCCTGAACAGCTCGCTCGAGAGCCTGCACGTGCGTATGCCGCGCCATTGCGAGAACGGTCTGGCGGTCGCCAAGTTCCTGCAGGGCCACCCCAAAGTGCGATTCGTGAGCTATCCGGGCCTGGAGGGCGACAAGTACTACGACATGGCTCAGAAGTACATGCCCAACGGTACCTGCGGCGTCGTGAGCTTTGGCTTTACCGGTGGTCGTGCGGCGGCCGAGACCTTTATGAAGAGTCTTAAGCTCGCCCAGATTGCCACGCACGTGGCCGATGCCCGCACCTGCTGCCTGCACCCGGCAAACGCCACCCATCGCCAGATGAACGACGAGGAGCTCATCGCCTGCGGCATCTCCGCCGACATGGTGCGCCTGTCGTGCGGCCTTGAGGACACGGCCGATCTGATTGCCGACCTTGAGCAGGCGCTCGAGCAGTGCTAGGCTAGCGTGCGTGCGAGGCGTGGAACGGCTTTTCGGCTGACGACGTCCTCATAGTTCCGATTCCGTAGGCGGGACCCCGATCGTGTCCGTTTGTAGGCGATTGGGGTCCCGTTTTTGCGTTGCACGATAGAAAGGATATACATGGAGAAAACTGCCGAGCAGCTGCGCCGCGAACACATTGCCCTAGAGGGCGACACCCACGGTAAGAATAAATGGGCGATTCTGTTCACCGTGCTCGTCATGACCTTTATGGCGTGTCTGGATGCGAGCATCGTGACGGTGGCGCTCCCAGTGATGCAAAAGGAGCTGGGGGTGGGTCTCGACCGCATTCAGCTCGTGAGCTCGGTGTATCTGCTCGCGACGTGCGTCGCCATGCTGCCGTTTGGCCGCTTGGGCGATGTGCGCGGCAAGGTGAATGTGTTCCAGCTTGGTGTAATCGTCTTTACGGGTGGCTCGTTGCTTTGCGGGCTTTCGGCTTCGCTCGAGGTGCTTATCTTGGCGCGTTTCGTGCAGGGCATTGGCTGTGCCGCCGCGATGGCCAACAATATGGGCATCATCACCGAGTCGTTTCCGGCGCGTGAGCGCGGCCGTGCCATGGGCATTCTGGCGACCTTTGTGGCTCTTGGCATGATGTGCGGCCCCGTGCTCGGCGGCGTGCTGGTGGCGAGCTTTCCCTGGGAGAGCATCTTCCTTATCAATCTGCCCATTGGCGTAATCTCGTTTATCGTGGGACTCTATACGCTGCCGCATGTGAAGCCGGAGGCTGGCGAACGCCCTATGCCGTTGACAGAGGCGGCGCGTCGCTGCTTTGCGAGCTCGGCTTTCACGATTAACCTGGCTTGCATGCTTATCGTGTTCGTGGGTATCGGTGCCTCCGAGTTTGTGCTGCCGTTCTACTTTCAGGATGCCCACGGCTTTAGCTCCGATATCTCCGGCCTGTTGTTTTTGGCGATGCCGGTCGTGAATGCCTTTGTGGGCCCGCTTTCGGGCTCGGTGTCCGACCGTGTTGGTTGTGAAGCGCCCACGGCCGTTGGCCTGGGCGTGTACGTGTGCGGTCTCTTTGCGGTGAGCACGCTTGACGAGCACTCTTCCATCTTGATGATTGTGTGCTGCGTCGCGTTTATGTCGTGCGGCACATCGATCTTCCAGAGTCCCAATAATTCGCTGTATATGGGTTCGGCTCCGCGTGAGGCGCTTGGCTTTGCGGGCAGCTTGAGCAGCTTGGCGCGCTATGCGGGCATAGCGCTGGGTATTAATGCGGCGTCGCGCATCCTGTATGGACAGACGAGCGCGGCGATGGGCAAGACGGTCACGAGCTATGTGGCGGGTCGTCCGGACGTGTTCCTCTTTGGCTTCCGTTTGGTATTCTACGTGCTGATGGCCGTTGCTACCGTGGGCTTTGCGCTCACATTGGTACGTTTGGTGAGGACGCGCACCCGGCATTAGCGTGTTGGGAGGCTGTCTGCCACGAATCGGGCCTGTCTACTGGTCTTGCAGCTTTATGGTGCGATACGGCTTGTGGGGCGGTCGGGGGTCGGTCCGTGGTAGACTATCGAACAACGTATATTAATCGCGCGGTATCGTTGCCGCGAGAAGGGGTTGCGCCATGCAGGAGCTTGAGGATCGTATTCGCCATGACGGCATCGTAAAGGCCGGTAACGTCCTTAAGGTTGATGCCTTCCTCAACCACCAGTGCGACGTTGAGCTGTTCGACCACATGGGTGCCGAGTGGGCCCGTCTGTTCGAGGGTGTCGAGATCAACAAGATCCTGACGATCGAGGCTTCGGGTATTGGTATGGCCTGCATCGCGGCTCAGCATTTTGGCGGCGTCCCGGTGGTCTTTGCCAAGAAGGCACAGTCCATCAACCTCGACGGCGAGCAGTATGCCACGACCATCTATTCCTTTACCAAGCAGAAGGAGTACCCGGTCATTGTGGGCAAGCGCTTCCTGTCCGAGGGCGACAAGGTCCTGATCATCGACGACTTCCTGGCCAACGGCTGCGCGCTCGAGGGTCTTATCAAGATCTGCGAGGCCGCAGGTGCCGAGGTATCCGGCATTGGCATTGCGGTGGAGAAGGGCTTCCAGGGCGGTGGCGATAAGCTCCGCGAGCGCGGCTTCCGCGTTGAGAGCCTAGCCCGCATCGCCGATATGGACTGCGATACCGGCGAGATCACCTTCGCCTAAGCGCGCAACACAAGCGATTGGTATGCGATGTGACAAAGGGACTTTCCCTTTGTCACATTTTTTATGAGGGGAGGTGTTGATATGGATGAGAACAAGATGGGATGGCGCGAGTATGCGCGCTATGCCGAGATGTCGGTCGAGGAGTTGGCGCGCGATTGCGAGGTGCAGGTGTTTCGCGCGACAGGTCCGGGCGGACAGGGCGTGAACACGACGGACTCGGCGGTACGCATGAAACATGGGCCCACGGGGATTGTCGTGACGGCGCGTGAGAGCCGCAGTCAGTTTCAGAATCGCAGCTGCTGTCTACGTAAGCTGAGGGCAGAGCTTGAGCGTCGCGGGCGTCCACCGCGCCGTCGCGTAAAGACCAAGGTGCCTCAGCGCTCACGCCAGCGCAGGCTCAATGACAAGCACTTCAACGCCATTAAAAAGGCCAACCGTCGCAAACTGGGCAGCGACGAATGATCTTCTCAATACGTTGCGGTGAAATAGGGACTGTTTTGCGGCTTTTGCTGCATAAACAGTCCCTATTTCACCGCAACTTAGGTGGGGTTAGCGGGTGGGGTGCCAGACGTGGAGGGCGCCGGCGAGGATGTCGACCTCGATGCGCGAGGCGACAACGGGCTCGCCGTCGGCCTGGATGGGGTAGTCTGGCTCCTCAAAGGTGAGCTCCGCATGGCGGCAGCGGCGCATGCGAACCGGCGGCAACTTGGTATGGTGGCCGTCCTTGGCCGAAAGGAACATAGGCAGGGCTACCGCGCGAGGGACGGGGCCGCAGGCGTAGCAGACGTCGAGTACGCCGTCGCATGGGTCGGCATCGGGGCAGATGCGATAGCCCGATCCATACGTGGGGCCCAGCTGAATCGCCATGATAATCGCCCTCACGCGCTCGGCGGGCGCGCGATCAAAGCTGGCTGTCATGGGGTAGTTGCGATAGCGTAGGCCAAACTGCTCAAGTCCCGAGAGGGTGTAGAGCGCAGCACCCGTCAAGCCCGTCTTTTTGCGCAGCTCGGTGGTGCCTAGGCCGATGGCGGCATCGATGCCGACCGAAAGCGTCTGGTCGTAGTACTCAACGGTAGCCTCGCCGCTGCCGCTCGCAGGGCTCCACGAGCGAATGCGCCCGATGTCCTGACGCTGCAGCTTGCAGGTGAGCAACGCGCCAAAATCCTTGCCGGAGAAATCGTCGATGCCAAGCGTCTGGGCAAAATCGTTGCCGGAGCCCACGGGCAGGACGGCGAGGGCGGGGCGGGCGTCTTCCTCTTGCTTCATAAGCCCGTTGACGACCTCGTGGATCACGCCGTCGCCGCCGAGCGCGATAACGGTGCGATAGCCCGTTGCCTGGGCGGCTAGCTCCTTGGCGTGCCCCATGCGCTCGGTCAGCACCAGGTCAAACTGGGATGCGCGTGCAGTCATGTCCAAAAAGCGCTGCAGGCGCTCGGCAACTTCGTGCGCCGCACCCGACTGGGCGGCTGGGTTGGCGATGATGAGCGTGCGACCAAAATCAGTTGCGTGCATGGGGCGACTCCCGGCGTATGACGTGACGGTGCGGTCGCGCTCAGGTCGAATTGCCCCCGATTGTGGCTGCACGTCGAATACTTACGTCTACTGTATCAGGTCGTTGTGGCGCTCGATAGCATCCGCTACCGTACCGCCCTCATCTACAATAAGCGAACGGCGCTTGGGCGAGATGATGCGCTGGGCGGGGTACACGCCGCGGTGTCCGGCGGTTAGGTAGCTGATAAAGGCCACGATGACAAAGAACCCGGCTGCCGTGCCGTGGAACAGGTCGATGGCCATCATACAGGTGGTGATGGGCACGTTGAGGCCGGCGCAGAACACGCCGAGCATGCCCAGCGCTGCCAGAAAGCTGGGGTCGATTCCGACGAGGCAACCGATCCAGCCGCCGAGCGCCGCACCGATACCAAACAGGGGCGTGACCTCGCCGCCTTGGAAGCCGGCGCCCAGGGTGAGCGCTGTGACGACCAACTTGATGGCTGCGTCCGCCAGGGTGGTGTTGCCGGCAAATCCGGCGCCGGAAAGCCACGTGGAAAGGCCGGCGTAGTTCCAAGCGTCGAGAAGGGCATAGGCGGCCAAAACCACGAGTGCACCTATGAGTGCGCGAATAAGATAATTGGTGATAAAGCGACCGTACAGGCTCTTGACGGTTCGAACCGACCAGGCAAAGAGGCGTGCCGTCAGACCGAAGATGATGGCGCTGATAACAACGATGACAACCGTCCGTGGTGTCATGTTGGGAACGCTGGCGATAACATTCGCCTCGTACTCGGTACCTAGGGCGAGTGATGTAAAGTAGCCGGTAAATGAGGCGACCAGGCAGTAGATGCCCGCCGTGTAGTCGATCTTGCCGATAAAGCACATCTCCATGCCAAAGAAAGCTCCGGCAAGGGGCGAGCCGAATACGGCGCCAAAGGCCGATGAGATGCCGGCGAGCATGAGGTCGTGGTGGTCATGCTTTTTGAGGTGGGCGAGGCTCGAGATGTTGCTGGCGATGGTGCCGCCAATCTGCACCGCGGCTCCCTCGCGACCGGCCGATCCGCCCGTTAGGTGCGTGAGCGTGGAGCAGACGAAGGTGAGGACGGCCATGCGCATATGGATGAGGCGTGTGCCCAGAGCGGAGTCGATGACCAGGTTGTTGCCACGCTTGGCGGCAAGACCGTGGTTTTTGTACACCCATGCGGTAGCAACGCCCACAACGGGAAGCAAGGCGTAGACCCACACATGGTGCTCGCGATAGTCGGTCGCGATATTCAACGAGGCCAAAAACGCCCAAGCGGCAACGCCCATGGCGAGCGAGACGATGACGACGAGTACGAGCAACTTAGCGCTCGCAAGTAGGTTGCGGGCGTTGCGGCGCGTGTCGGCAGCCAAGAGATGCTCGGAGCGGGTAAGTTGATGCCTGCCTGCCATGATGACGTCGTTCAGGGAGAAGAAGCCGCCCTCATCGAGCGGCAGGGAGTTGTCTTGCTCTTCGCTTTCGCTGTCTGATGTGTCGGTAAAAGCCATGGTGTCCTCTTCTTTGGTTGCAACGCAAGCATTATAGAGCGTGACAAACGCGTCAAGCCGGTGGGTTGGTTTCGGTTCTGTTTCGTGCCCTGTAACCGACAGGTGTATGCGCGAGTGCAGACCGTCTCGCGGTTGAGCGGCGGGGGATTATACTGAATCAAACATAAAGAATCGGCGCCCCTGTTGTGCGCCGTGGCATTAAGAGGTGCATATGGCAGAGAAACTCATTCCGCTGGAGGACGCGCAGTCGATTGTTCTGTCGCACGTTGCTCCGACCGATCTCGTCGAGATTCCCGTGTGGCAGGCCGCCGGTCTTCCCTTGGCCGAGGACGCGGTGGCTGATATCGACATCTCGCCGTTTGCCAACAGCGCTATGGACGGATATGCCGTGCGCTCGGCGGACTTGGCGCAGGCATCTGGCGAGGCGCCGGTGACGCTCGACGTTATCGGACACGAGGCCGCGGGCCATGTGTTTGACGGCGCAATCGGCACGGGCGAGACCGTCCGCATCATGACGGGCGCGCCGGTGCCCGAAGGTGCCGATGCCGTGGTGAAGTACGAGATCGTCGACGTGCTCGATGGCGACGGCAACGAGGGCTCGCACGTTCGCTTCTCGGCGCCTGCCAAGGTAGGGGAGAACGTTCGCTCTGCCGCCGAGGAGGCCCATGCCGGCGATGTTGTGATGCATGCCGGCGAGGTCGTGGCCCCGGCGGGCGCCGGCTTGCTGGCAAGCGCCGGATACGCGAGCGTGAAGGTACATGCCGCCCCGCGCGTGGGCATTATCTCGCTGGGCACGGAACTGGTCGCACCGAGTAAGGTACCGGCGCGCGGTCAGATTCGCGATTCCAACTCCTCGGCGCTGATGGCCGAGGCGCTCGATGCCGGGGCAGATCCGGTGTTCTACGGTATTGCGCCCGACGATGAGCAGGCGATTGCCGAGCTGGTGCATCGCGCCACGCGAGAGTGCGATTTTGTCATTACAAGTGGTG
>DBGFLF010000130.1:0-2537 GCA_048528725.1 Collinsella sp. | reverse complement strand
AGAACATAGATGCCCTCAGGGAGCTTACGCAGCCCCATATCGGCAATATCGCGAGAGACAGTCGCCTGCGTGCAATCAAAGCCCATAGCGCGGAGCTCATCGACCAGCACGCGCTGCGTACGGACGTCCTTATTGCGCACAATATCTCTAATGGCATCCTGGCGCCCATTGCGTTTTTTAGCCATACAAACCCTCTCTCCAAAAGATGGCGGAGACAATCAATCAGTGATTGAATAGTTTAACGCTATTTGAAGGCTTTTGTGTATAAGAACGCATTTCGAAACAATTCTATGCAAGTTTGTTACGAAATGAGCCGTTTAGGCGGTTTTTGCGCCCGTCCGGTTAAGAAAAGCTGCCAGATGCGTACACATCACGCAGCGCGCGGGCTTGGCGCTGGCGATCGGCCCAAACAACAGACCGAGCCCCCGATGGTTATCCTTGAGCGCGGCGACCATCTGACGGGTTCGAGGCGCTTCGAGCATATCACGCATGCGGGCGGAACGCTCGATTGACGACACCCCATGCGGGCTCAGACACAAATTCTCGATGCAGGCGACCAGTCCGGTAAAGTAGAACTTTTGGCTTGCTAGCTTGAGCCGACCACCGCTATCTGCTTCCGAGAGTGAGCCCGCAAGCTCGTCGAGCGCTCGGGTGTCATCGGATACCTTGGCATACATGGTGGGATCAAAGGCATCTGTAAGCTTGGGTGCCGCCGCGTGGAAACAAGCGTCGCCGCAGCCGGACACGCATCGTGCCTGCGAGAGCGCATATGCCATAAACTCAACCGTACGGTACGCCTTGCCGTGCGACAGGCATGCCTCAAACAGCGGACGGCTATACATCACGCCAGAGACTTGAGCAACCAAGCCGCCTAAAATCAACTGAGGCAGCCCGGTCACCATCGAAGATTTGCTATCAATGGAAATATGAGTAGCATCCAAGACGCGCGAATGGCGCTCTCGATGTGCATCATAGCGGTCGAGCGACACCGTGGGAAACACTATGTCTGCCGCAGTATCGCACGCGATATCGACCATCTTGGGAAGGGACTGCGGAGCAAACCACTCATCGGCGTTCATAGCGATGATTTGAGAGCCGCGCGAGGCAGCAAAACCGGCACGAAGACAAGCACCGCGCTTCGCGTCCTCGACGTCAATCAAATCAATATGAATGTCCCTGTCGGCAGCAACTTGAAGCGAATGGCGCACACCGGGCGCAGCATCGCGGCAGACAACGACAATCTGCAAATCGTAGAGGTCTTGGTTCTGGATACTCTCGAGCGCACGCATCGCATAGCTGGGCGAACCTTCTACCACAAGGATCACCGAAAGTCGCGGATGCGAGCCACGTCGAACCAAGTTATCCGTCCTCTCGACAGCAATGAATCAAACCGTGGTTCATGGTACACCCCGGCAATAAAAGCAATGAGACACCGGTTGTATTGCACGCCAAGAACAGATGTTGCACACGCGCAGCCCACAGATGACGGGTGTCGACGCACGACGCGTCGAGCCCTCCCTTAGTCGAGCACGACAAGCTCGGCGGGATCGTAATCCACGCCCATAAACGTAAGGCCGCAGGCAGGAGCCGTGGGGCCCGCAGCGGTACGGTCGCAAGCATCGATGACCTCGCGCATCCACTCGGGTTCACGGCGATGCATGCCAATCTCGACAAGCGTGCCCACGATCGTGCGGACCATCGAATGCAGAAACGCATTGCCCTCGATGGTAAACGTCAGGATGTCCTCGCCAAACGCAACCTCATGGCCAAACTCGGCACGCATCACGCAGCGGTGCGTGGGCTTGCCCACAGCAGACGCCACCTTGCAAAAGCTCTTGAAGTCCTGCTCGCCCAGTAGCGCGGGACAGGCCGCAGACATCGCCTCAACATCCAATGGGTAGCGATGCCACCACACCGCACCGCGCGAAAGCACAGGGCGCGCGTCGCGATCGGCAATACGGTACGTATACGTACGGGAACGCGCATCAAAGCGTGCAGAAAAGCCTTTACGGGCCTTGTAGACCTCGTTTATGGCGATATCTTTGGGCAGGAGGGCATCCATAGCCCTCAGCCACCTACGGCGCGTCAAAGCCAACTCAGCGTCCGTTACGGGCACGCTGATGTACTGAGCCACGGCATGCACGCCGGCATCGGTGCGACCCGCGCACGTCAGGTCGATCGGACGGCGCAGGAGCGTCTCGATAGCGCGGCGCAGCTCGCCCGCAACCGTCGTCTGGCCAGGCTGCTCGGCAAAGCCGCTATAGGACGAGCCATCGTAGGCCACGCGGAAAATGAGCGTGGCATCGAGCTCAGGAATCGAATTGAAATCAGACGGCGCGGTCATGGGCGCTCCCAACAAACAGGCAATGGCATTTCGACAAAAAAAGAGGGGTACGCGAACGTACCCCTCGAATATAGCCTATGCAGACGGATTGTCTACTCAGCGGTCTCCTCAGCAGGAGCCTCCTCGGCAGCCTCGACCTTCTTGGGAGCAGCGGCCTTCTTGGGGGCCGGAGCAGGCTTCTTGGCCTTAGGCG
>DBGFLF010000129.1:0-9069 GCA_048528725.1 Collinsella sp. | reverse complement strand
GTGGGAGTTCATCATCTTGTTGGCCAGGCCCGGAACAGAGTTCTGCTCATGTAGCAGATACGGAACGCCTGCGCCCTTGCACCACCCCAGCAGCGGAACCTCGACATAGGCACCAAAACCGATGGCAGCATCGGGCTTGCCGACCTTTGAGAAATGACTGGCGAGCGCACGCTTGGCCTTGTTGACACGCCACAGCGAGGTCAGCGCCGTCCAGGGACGGGAGCGGTCGAAGCCCGTGACCGTAATGGGCACAAAATCAAACCCAGACTCGGGGACCAGACGACCCTCGAGCTTGCGCGACTGGCCCACGAACACAACGTGGTGGTCACGGTCACGCAACTCTTCGGCCAGGGCGAGCGCGGGGTTAATGTGTCCTGCCGTGCCGCCGGCTGCAATAGCAACGGTCATTTTATCGGTCATGGTAGTCCCTTCGTACACGCGGTCCCTGGTCGTCGGTGCGCAGACGCGCCGACGGGTCCGAGTTCAAATCGATTCGATTATATCCGCCGCCCGCGTTGCGAGGGCTGGGGCGCTGAGGACGACCTTGCGGAGCCGTCCGCGGACGTGGACGAGCTGCCGGCTCGGATGCAGAACCATCCAGAACGGTAAAGCCGCTACGCGAAGGTCGTTCACCGCGCACATGGGCTACGCCGGCGGTGCTCTCGTCCATAACGGCAAAGCTCTCGCGGCGGCGGTCATACTCATCGCGGCGGGCGCTCTCGTACGAAACGCGCAGGATCAACCCGGCAAGCATGAGCGACACAATAATCGACGAACCGCCGTAGCTAATAAACGGCAACGGTTTGCCCGTCATGGGAAACACGTTGAGGATGCCCAGCGCGTTAATCAAAAACTGCACTGCGAGAATGACCGCGGAGCCAGACGCCATAAGCGCGCCCCGGCGATCGGTCGCCTGCTCGGCAATGCGAAACGCCGAGTAGATCAGCATCGCAAACACCAAGAAGAACAGCACGGTTCCGACAAAACCGACTTCCTCGCCAATGATGGCCAGGATGTAGTCATTGTGCGCCTCGGGCAGATACGAGTACTTCATGGTTGAGTTGCCGATGCCACGGCCGAACAGACCGCCCGAGGCAAAGGCCATAATGGCAAGCGTGGCCTGATAGCCGTCACCATACTCGTCGGCCCAAGGGTTCAAGGCAACCTGAATACGCACCATACGGTACGGCTCTGCGACAAGCGCAATCACGATCACGAGAATGCCGAAGATTAGCACGCCGATGATAAATCTGGGGTCGAGACCCGCAAACAACGCCATGCACATGAGGGTCAACAGGATGATCAGGACAGTACCGAAATCGGGCTGGATAAAGATCAGAAAGAGCGAAATACCCAGGTAGATGCCCATCTTGCGAAGGAATTCGTTGATGTTGCCACCGGGCGAAAAGAAGCGATCAAGCATGATGGCCGAATACGCAATGGCAAATGGCTTTAAAAACTCGGAAGGCTGGAACTGAATACCGGCGATGTTAAGCCAGCGCGTGGCGCCACGGCTGCCGCTGCCCACCAAGAACACCAGAAACAGTAGCCCTATCATGCCGATAAGGAAGATCCTGAGCACATCCTCCCCAAACCAGCTGTCCGGCAAAACGCGCACGATGGCAATCAGCGCCAGAACACCGACCACGGCAAACGCGGCCTGTCGACCCAGAAAAAACGTCGCCGAGCCATTCTCGTGCAGCGCCTCGACCGAAGACGCCGAGTACACCATCAGCAGGCCAAAGCATACCAAGGTAAACAAGCAGGCCATGAATATCAAACGGGGGCGCATGATACGGGCGGGAACGCCGGCAATATAGCGTTCGCTAAACGACTGCCCGCCGCGGCTGGAACGCGGTGTGGTGCGACGTGAGGAAGCACGGTCCGAGTCGGGCCTCCTCATACCTTGTCGGGGGCTCTCCTCTCTCACCGCAACCCCTATTCCATTTGTGATTTCGCTGTAGCGGCAAGCTGAGCCACGTAGTCCTTAAACACGCGGCCGCGCTCCTCATAGCCCGAGAACTCATCGAACGAAGAGCAGGCAGGAGAAAGTAAGATCACGTCACCACGGCTCGAAAGCGAACGGGCAACGTCCACGGCGTCGCGCAGGTCATCCGCCTGGGCGATATCCACATCGCCATCGACATCAGCCTCGTCCATAGCGGCGGTGAAGCGCTCGCGCGCATCGCCAAAGCAGACGACCGAGCGCACGTTGTCCATAACGACGCGCGCGAAGTCCGTGAGCGGCGTGCCCTTATCGTGGCCGCCGAGCAGCAAGATCACGTCGTCATCGGGAAATGCCGTCAGTGCCTTCTCGACCGCATCGGTGTTGGTCGCCTTGGAATCGTTGACGTAGCGCACGCCGTCAATCTCGCCACACGGCTCCACGCGGTGCTCGAGCGGCTGGAACGAGGCAAGACCGCGGCAGACACCATCGACATCGGCACCGACTGCCAAGGCAGCCGTGGCAGCGCACAGGGCATTGATAACATTGTGATGGCCCGAGATCTTGAGCTCGGATGTAGCGATGAGCGGGGTCTCGACACCCTTCAGACGCACGATCATCTTGCCATCGCGCACAAAGGCGGCATCCTCGCCCTCAGGCTCGTCAAAGGCAACCTTGCAGATGCGACGACCCGGCGTGTAGATGTACTCATCGAACTCGTGAATGCCGGCATCCTCAACGTCGATAACCACGAGGTCGTCGTCGACCATATTCTCGAACAACTTGATCTTGGCAAGCGCATAGTTCTTGTGGCTCTTGTGCCAGCCCAGGTGGTCGGGCGTGATGTTGAGCAGCACCGCCACGCGAGGATGAAGCTCGGCGGTCGTAGCAATCTGATAACTCGACAGCTCGGCCACAAACCACTCATTATGTGCGCGGCCGTCGATCTCGTTCACCGGCGGCTCACCGATATTGCCGACGGCCACGCTGGCTTCACCGGCGGCCTTGAGCAGATAATCAGTCAGCGACGTGGTAGTTGTCTTGCCGTTGGTGCCCGTGATGGCAATCCAATTTTGGGGAGACAAGCGATAGGCAAACTCGGGCTCGCCCATAATCTGAGCGGCATGCTCACGCCCCGCCTTAAAGAAGGACGAGAACTCCGAAATACCCGGGCATGTCACGCACACGTCATAGGCGCCCTCGACCTGTTCGGCCCCATAGACAAACGACGCACCAGCAGCCTCGAGCGCACGCGTGGCGTCATTGGGCTCAGAGGTGCCGCCGCCATACACGGTAACGGCGCTTACGCGCTCGGGATGTGCCAGCGCCCAGCGGGCGACATCGAGACCGGATTTGCCCTGACCCAAAACGAGCAGGCTAAAGACATCAGCAAGAGGCATGAAAGACCACTATCCCAACTGGAAGAACAAAGCAAGGCCAACGGCACCAAAGGCCGCAGCGATAATCCAAAAACGGATGACGACCTTGGTCTCGGCCCAGCCCTTCTTTTCGAAATGATGATGGATGGGCGCCATAAGGAAGACGCGCTTGTGCGTAAAGTGGAAGTAGACAACCTGAATCATGACCGACAGGGTCTCAACGATAAACAGGCCGCCGATGATGAGGGAGACGACCTCGGTGTTGGTCATGATGGACGTGCAGGCAAACGCGGCGCCCAGGGCAAGCGAGCCGGTATCGCCCATAAAGATGCTCGCCGGATAGCAGTTGAACCACAGAAAGCCCAAGCAGGCACCGGCACACGCGGTGCAGAAGATGGACAGGTTCACGTCTCCGTGCAAAAACGCCATGGCAGCCATGGCGAGCATGGCGATCATGGAGGCGCCGCCAGCAAGACCGTCAAGGCCATCGGTCAGGTTCACGGCATTAGAAAGACCGGCGATCATCAGCCAGCAAAAGACAATGTAGAGCCACGGGAACGAAAGGCCGCAGATGGTGGTCGAAAGAACACCGAGGTCAATCGTCAGGCCGCCGGGAAAACGAATCTCGGGGGCGACGCCGCACCAGTTGACGGCAAGTACCGTAAAGGTGACACAGATAATGGTTAGGCCGATCATCTTGGCATGAGGCGTCAGACCGAGCGAGCGCCCGTGCGTAACGGAGGTCAGGTCGTCGATCAGGCCCAGCACGCCGGTCGCCAGCGTGGCGAGCAGCACGAGCACGAGCTCGGTGGTGAGCTTGCCCATCAGCAGGCAGGTCAGCGAGATCGCGACGAGGATGACAACGCCACCCATGGTGGGCGTTCCCTGCTTAACCAAATGACGCTTGGGGCCGTCGGCACGAACCTGCTGGCCGATACCCTCGACCTTGAGCAGCTTGATCCACCACGGCATGAGCAGCAGCGCAATGGCAGCGGCGATGCCAAGCCCCAAAAAAGCCTGATACGTTGGATACGAGGGATTGCCGAACATGGGCTAGCACACACCTTCCACAAAGCGGTCGAGCTCAACAAAACGGGAACCCTTGACCAGTACAACATCATGTTTTTCAAGCGCGCCGCCCATGCGGTCGAGCACCTGCTGATAATCGGAGAACACCTGGATGCGGTCCTCGTCCATGCCCATCATGCGCGCGGCATCGGCCATAAGCTGGGCCAGCTCACCACCCACGCACGCCAGCATGTCGAGCTTCTTGGCGGCGGCATAGGCGCCCACGAGCTCATGCATGCGAGGAGCCTCATCGCCCATCTCGCCCATCTCGCCCAGGATCGCCATGCGAGACCCCGTGCACGAAAGCGAGCACAGCAGATCGAGGCCAGCAGCCATGGATTCGGCACTGGCGTTATAGGAATCGTCGATGACGCGGGCACCGCTCTTGGCGCGCTTGATCTCTTGGCGGTGACCGGTGATCGTGAGGCCCCTAAAGGCAGCATCGATCTGCTCGGGCGTCACGCCCAGGCGATAGGCAACCGCGGCGGCCTTAACGGCATTTGGGACGGACTGCACGCCGGGGATGGCAAGCATGGTATCGATTGTCTCGCCCTGACCAAAATCGAGCGTAAAGACCGGACGGCCCTCGTCATCAACTCGAACGTCGCGGGCACGGACCTCATCATCGTCCGAGACGCCGGCCAGCATCACGTCGATACCAGCAGGCTGGGCGAACGTATCGCGAATGAACGGCATAAAGTCGTCCTCGCCGCCCAAAACCAGCAGCGGCAAGAAGTCGCCAGCGGCGCACATACCCTGGACAATCTCGGCCTTAGCGCGGGCGATGTTCTCGCGGCTACCCAAAATGCCGATATGAGAGGTACCAATCTTGCTCACGATGGCAAGGTTGGGATTGGCGGACTGGGACAGGCGCTCGATCTCGTGGAAATGGTTCATGCCCATCTCGAGCACCAGGACCTCGGTATCGGCCGGAGCGGAAAGCACCGTGAGTGGCATGCCGATCAGGTTATTGAAATTGCCCTTGGTGGCCCAGACACGATAGCGCTTGGCGAGCACAGCGGCGAGCACGTCCTTGGTCGTCGTCTTGCCGATGGAACCGGTAATACCAACGACCAGGCAGCCAAGCTCCAGACGGTACGTGTGCGCCAAACGCAGCAGAAACTCCTCGGGATCATCGGTCAGCAAGATGGCACAGCCCTTGTCCTGCGCCAGCGAGACCAGCTCGGCCTCGGGCTCACGCGTCATCACGACGGCGCCGGCACCCGACTGGACGGCACGGGAAGCAAAATCATTGCCGTCGACGTTTTCACCGGGAAAGGCGACGAAAATCGTCCCTTCCTCGACCTGGCGCGAGTCGATAACGCACCCGCGGCATACCTGATCGGCTTCTCCCGTCACGGTTCGGGCCCCTGTTGCGGCCGCGAGGTTGTTGACGGCGATCTCTATCATTGCAGCTCCCCTGTAAACCTAATAATGCTATCGGCGTATTGTATCCCAGCGCCGCGCATGCGTGGTGCAGGGCATGTGAACACCCCTCATATGGGACAACAAACAACGCCCCAAAGATTGTAACCCCCTACTTCGTGTGCGGGATACCCAGCACGTCGAGCGCGTTGGCCATAATGGACTGGAACGGCACCGCAGCGGCATCTGAACCGCTCGGCG
Organism: Collinsella sp.; assembly: GCA_048528725.1. Taxonomy (GTDB): domain Bacteria; phylum Actinomycetota; class Coriobacteriia; order Coriobacteriales; family Coriobacteriaceae; genus Collinsella. The sequence goes on along the minus strand of DBGFLF010000129.1, from coordinate 3,051 downwards.
TTCCGTCGAGCGTGATATAGCACAGCACTTTGGGCGATTGTGCCGGTGCAAAGCCCATAAAGGACGACATGTAGTTCTCCTTGAGGTAGCCGCCGTTCTCGTCGGCACGTTCGGCCGTACCGGTCTTACCCGCCACGTCATAGCCGTCAACCGCGCCGCCAACGCCCGTACCCTCGGACACGACCGTCTGCATGCACGATGTCACCTGGGATGCGGCATCCTCAGAAATCGCGCGCTCGCCTTCGCCCCAGTCCTTCTCGTCGCCCTTGCTGGACTTATAGAAGTGCGGTGTCATCATCACGCCGCCGTTGGCGATGCCGCCCACGGCACGTGCGATCTCAATTGGCGAGACGGACAGTGCCTGTCCAAAGCTCATCGAGCCCAGCGTGGCGCCGTCATACTGGTCACGCTCCTTGACGATACCCAGGCTCTCGCCCGGAAAATCTACACCAGAGCTGTGACCGATGCCCCACTTGTCCACATAGGCGGCAAAGTCGTCGGCACCGATCTTGCGCCCCACCAGGACAAAGCCCACGTTGGACGAACGGCGCATCATCTCGCGCACATCCATGGTCATGGTGTAGTCGCGCTTATCGGCGTCGGTAACGGTGTCGTCGCCGACCTTAATGCTCGCCGGCACCTCAAACGACGTGCTCGAACGCACGGCGCCCAAGTCGAAGCCGGCACCGGCCACGAGCGTCTTAAAGACCGAGCCGGGCTCGTAGGCATCGGTAACCAGACGCAAGTTCATGTCCTCGGTCTTGGCGTTTTCCAGATCGGTCTGGTCATATGTTGGATACGAGCATGCCGCCAGAATCTCGCCCGTCGTGGGATCGGTGACCAGGGCCGAGCCATTCTTGGCCTTGGTCTTTTCGACCGCCTCGGCCAGGGCGTCCTCGGCAGCACGCTGGATATTGACATCGAGCGTCGTCACGATGTCCACGCCGTCCACCGCGGCAACCTTCTTATAGGCGCCGCCCGCGATATAGCTACCGCCCCTCGCCCGCTCGCGCACCAGCGAACCGTTCGTTCCGGTCAAAAGCTTGTTGTACTGTTTTTCGAGGCCCGTCAGACCGTCGTTGTCCACGTTTACCACGCCAAGCACCTGCGATGCCAGGTTGCCGTAGGGGTACACGCGCTTCATGGCCTGCTCAAAGAGCACGCCTGGCAGGTTCTTCTTCTCCAGCGCCGCGACATCGTCCTCGTCCACCTGACGTTTGATATACACCCAGGTGCCATCCGACTCAACGAGCTCGCGACAGGTCTTTTTATCGATTCCCGTAGCTTTGACCAGTGCCGATACCGTCTTGTCAACGTCCTCGATAAGCTGAGGATTCACGGCGATGTTGCGGCATTCGACCGACGACGTCAGCACGTTGCCGTTACGGTCGTAGATGGTACCGCGCTTGGCATACAGCGTCTGCGCAAGCAAGCGACGTGCATCGGCGCGGTCGCGCAACTTATCGGCTTCCACGATTTGATAGTCGGCAAGGCGAAGGGCGCCCAAACCCAAGCCAAGCCCGATAAAGCCCATAACGGCTTTGCGACGGGGCAGTGGCGTGCCCGTGAGCCATTCGGTCGACGAGCTCTTGCGCGGTCTGGTGTTATGCATTTGAGGACCACTCGAGCCACGGAGACGCGACGCAGGGTCGTTGCCATAGGACGGCCTCGCGTTGTAAGATGGCCGACCCGTTCCTTGATAACCAGAACGTCCCCGCGATGAGGGACGTCCAGAACCGCGACCCCCGTCGGAGCCGCGGCGATAGTCATTTGTCATACTCAGCTACCGTCTTGTTACTGAGCGGTCGCGGTCGAGCTAGCGCCCGCGGCTGCATCCTGCGAAAAATCAAGTGTAACGCTCTCGCTGGGCTCCACCATGCCATAAGCGCCCGCAAGGTCGCGAATGCGCGTGTCGGCACCATAGACCGAATGCATGACCTCCAGGTCGGAGCTCTCATCGGTCGCCTTCTCGAGCGTGTTGGTAAGCGCGGCGTTGCTGTTGAGCACCTGGGCCGTAATGCCGGCGAGCGCCACACGGGCGACACCGATCGTCATGAAGATGGCCGCAATGATGCAAAACGTTTTAAGAACGCTCATGAAAACCGGGCTTACCGCCTGGTTTGCCTGACGGCCCGCGCCCGTGTAGACATCAAAGCGCGGTGTGCGCTGCTCGCGGGGAGCAACGGGGGCCTGCGGTGCCTCACGATAGGCGGGCATGGCGTTCATATCATAGGCGAGTGCTGCGTTTGAAGTGTTGTAGCCCATGATATGCCGCCTCCCATCCCGAGTACGTTGGTAGTGTGTTTAAGCTTCGTTTGTGGTACGAGCGGGAGGTCCAATATCACGCAGTCGCGTCTACAGACGCTGCGCCACGCGGATCTTGGCTGATCTCGCCCGAGGGTTGCGCGCAACCTCATCGGGTTGGGCAACCAGGGGTTTGCGGGTGATGACCTTGAGTATCGGCACGTTGCCGCACACGCACACCGGAATCTCCGGCGGACACGTGCACCCCTGGCTCATCTCCTTAAAGTGGTTCTTTACGATACGGTCCTCGAGCGAGTGATACGAGATAACGCAGATGCGTCCGCCCGGGTTGAGCCACCTTGTGGCGGCGTCAAGCCCTCGCTCGAGCACATCGAGTTCGTGATTGACCTCGATGCGAATGGCCTGGAAACTTTTCTTGGCTGGGTGTCCGCCATGCCGACGAGCGGCAGCCGGGATACCCGCCTTGATGATCTCGACAAATTGGCCGGTGGTTTCAATCGGTTCTTGCTCGCGGCGGCGCACGATCTCGCGCGCGATCTGCGAGGCGAACCTCTCTTCGCCGTAGACGCGTAGAATCCGGGCGAGGTCGTGTTCGTTATAGGTGTTGATGACCTCAGCTGCGTTTAAGGTGTTGTTACCCGGATCCATCCGCATGTCCAATGGGGCGTCCTCGTTGTACGAAAAGCCCCTGCCAGGGATATCGAGTTGCGGCGACGAAACGCCCAAGTCGAACAGGAAGCCATCGACCCCGGGCACCTCGGCCGAGCAAAGCAGCTCGTCCAAGTC
>DBGFLF010000128.1:0-6516 GCA_048528725.1 Collinsella sp. | reverse complement strand
TTGTTGCGACAATCGTGCCGCTTAACAGCTCGCCCGCCGAGATGTCAAAGTTGCCGATCCTCATGGGTGTGGTGATCGGCGTGTTGCTGGGCGAGGTTTCGCGCCTCATATCGCGCCGCGGCCGCAGCATCGACAATCCCGGCGTTGGCGCAAGGGGGACAGGTCGCTTTGCACCAAAACAGTAGCGCCGCGAGTTGTGCGGTGCTAGATGCATCTTGGATTACTGCTCACGCTGCTCGGGATCAGATGCGAGCTTGGGTGCAAAGTAGGGGACGTGGCCCAGGTAGGGGCAGCTGTCCGAACGCGCCTCAACGGCGCAGGGGACATTGTCGTAGGTCATGGAAGAACCGAGTCGGGTGATGGCCTTGGCGGCGGGCGCGACGAGCATCTTGAGCGGAGCGATCGGTGTCATGGCATCTCCTTTCATCGGTGAGACACAGCTTGTTTATCTAAACGATACAGTACGTTTAATCGGTGAGTCTAATCTTGCGGCAAAGAATCTGTCAACATCCTCACAGCATCTAGACAGGGGAGGCGGGCATGAGTTTCGCGTTCTATATCTACACCACGATTATCATGGGTGTGGCTCTGGTGACCAGTGCCGTGGCATTGGTGGTTTGGCTCATGACGCGCCGTCGCGACAGCCTCGTGGCCGCGGCGGGTTTTTTGCTCTATATGCTCGATATGTCGGTCATCTTTTTTGACGAGTACAATCGGCTCAAATACGACTACGCCGTTACCTTTAGCGAGCCGCTGCAGCACCCCTTGCTGCGCTGCGTGCTTGGTATTGCCATCTATGCCTGCGTGGTGCTATGGATGTTTGCGCGCTTGCGCAAAAGACCGACGTCGCGCATGCTCGGACTCGCTATCGTGCCGTTTTCAATCTTGCAATTGCTGCTGGTGCCTCGCAGCGGCGCTGCCGGAGAGGTGCAGCAGTATCTCTTTTGGCTCACGCGTGACCTGGGTAATGTAGGATGTCTTGCCTATGCCGCCTGGCATTACCGGTACAGAGCAACGCGTGTTGAGAAACTCGACCTCGACCGCTCAAAGCTCTTTTGGAAGGTGGCCTTCGTTCTTGTGTTTTGCGTGATCGCCGAGGACACCTACATGATCTTGTTCTGCCGCCCCGACTCCCAAAACCCCGTCATCGGCCTCTTTTTGTGGTATCTGTCCGAGCGCAATATCTCCGAAAACGTGCTGCTCGTGGTATGCGCGGCTCAGCTTTTTTGCCAGTTTAGCCATATCCTGCGTGTGTATGCCCGTCATCCGCGTGCCGATGAGGACGTGGCAGCCGAGAGCGCAAGCTCTGAGGACGATCTCGCATCGCGTGTGGTGATTTATGCCGACGCCCATAAGCTGTCACGGCGCGAGCAGGAGGTGCTCACGCTGGTGCTGAAGGGCAACGACGCCCAAAACATCGCCAGCGAGTTGGTCATCAGCCCTGGCACGGTCAAGGCACACTTGCATCGCATCTACGTTAAAAGCGGCGTCTCCAACCGAGATGACCTTATAGATACCTTTTGGCGTTCCTAGCCTCATTCTTCCTCGCATGCGGGTCTTGCTGTGTGGGCGGCCACACCGTTGGGCGTAATGAAGCGGTAATAATCTCAGACAATAAACCTGCAGGTAAAGCGTGTAAACCTGCTTAAACTGACCGTTTGCGGTCCCTGGCCTTGGCACGGATTTGCCCCTGTGTATCAATGGGTGTAGCGCGAAGCCGCGGACGTGGGACAGACGTCCGAGCACGGCTTGTAGGCACGCGCCGATGCGGGAGCGCTACGCTCCCAACCGAGTGCCCACGCGGGCGGTGCGTCCGCGTTACAACCAAAGATGCCTGAGGAGGCTCGCATGGACAAGGCTGATGTAGTTATCAAGAGCGACGCCGTCTTTACCGGCGATGGGCTCGAGCCGTTTAAGGGCGGCGTTGCCGTGCGGGGCGATAAAATCGTTGCCTGCGGTGACGATGCTCACCTGGCACCGTTTATCGGTCCCGATACCGAGGTGCGCGACTTTGGCGACCAGCTCGTCATGCCCGGCCTGATCGACTCGCACACGCATTTTGCCCAGGGCGCGTTTATGACCGACCCCGATTTTGCCGTCAACCTCATCGACTGCACCAGTTTTGAGATGGCGATGGAACGTGTCGTGGCGTTTGCGGCCGACCATCCCGATAACGAGTGGATTCTGGGCTGCCAGATTATCCAGTTCCAGTGGGATGTCCCCGAGATGCCCACGGCCGCGATGATCGATGAGTACATCTCCGACCGCCCGGTATTTCTGCAGCAGGTTGACTTGCATACCTTTAGTGCCAATACCTGCGCCATCAACAAGGTGGGAGTAACTTCGCAGACGCCCGATCCCGCAGGCGGCAAGATCCTTAAGGATGCCGACGGCAATCTGACGGGCGTGTTTTCCAACAACGCCGGCGCCTTCTTTATGGACGAGGTCTACGACCCAGCGCCCGAGGTTGTTGACGCGTCGTTTGCAAAAACCGCCCGGCGCGCCAATGCCCTGGGAATCACTACGGTCGGCATGGTCAATCCTACGTTTGTGAGCATGGAAAACCCGTATGCGGTGTTGGCAGGTCTTAATGCCAAGGGCGACTTGCCGCTGCGCGTGTTCCTGTACACCGACCTGTTCGAAAACGAGTCCTTGACGCTCGAGCAGATCAAGGAGAAATACGCCTTCCCGGGTACGCAGGTGGAGTGGCACGGCTTTAAGCAGTTCCTTGATGGTGTGTGCTCCGACCATACCGCCTGGATGCTTGAACCCTATAGCAACGCACCCGACACCTGTGGTGAGCCCGCGGAGGAGCCGGAGCGCATCCGTGCTGCCATCCTGAGGGCGCAGGAATGGGGCGTTGACACGCGCATCCATGCAATCGGCGATCGCTCGGTGCGTTTTGTGCTCGATTGCTTTGAGGAGGGCGAGCGCTTGCATGGCAAGCGGGATTGTCGCCACTCCATGGAGCACAACGAGACGGTTCAACCCGAGGATATGCCGCGTTATGCCGAGCTCGGCGTCTGCCCCGGCATGCAGCCGTGGCACATGCTGCTCGATATGGCTGACCTTGCCAAGGACGAAGCCGTGGGTCCCGAGCGTGCCGCGCTTTCGTGGCCCCTGCATAGCCTGCTTGCCAGCGGAGCCGTGGTGCACCTGGGCAGTGACTTCCCCGTTGTGGGCTTGGAGCCCATGGAGGAGGTGTACGGCGCGGTCTTCCGCATGCTCGAGGACGGTTCCAACCCTGAGGGCTGGTTCCCCCAGGAGCGCATTACCATGGCCGAGGCTCTGCGCGCCTACACCTATGGCAGCGCCTACGCCATGCATGCCGAGGACCGCATCGGCACGCTCGCGTGCGGCAAACAGGCAGATATCTGCGTGCTCGACCGCAATCTCTTTGATTGCGAGCCGGCCGAGGTGCTCGAGGCTACCGCAGCCCTCACGATGATCGCCGGCAAGGTGGTCTTTGAGGCATAGCGCCATCGTTTGATTGGGCGGCTTGGTGCCAGTTGTCAGCCGCCTGACATCCATTCAGCACTACTCTCTCAAGGAAAGGGGAGAACAATGCCAGAAGAAGTAACCGCTGCCGTGGAGGAGGAGCGCGAGCTCGCCTCCCAACCGATTCCCGGTCTGGTGCGTAAGTACACCATCGTCACCGGCCAGGGCATGCTCGCCCAGATCATCATGGTGGTCCTTGAGGGCCTCGTGATGGGTTGGGGCCTAGGTGCCCACGGCCTGGCATGTGTCTCGATCATTATGTCGGTCGAGTACATCAACCTGGCCTTTGGCAACCTGTTTGGCACCGGCGTGCCCGCCGTGGTGGGCAACCTTTTGGGTGCCGGCGACATCAAGGGCGCAAGCAAGGCTTTTAGCCAGGGCTTTTGGCTCACCACGATCGTGAGTGTGCTGCTTGCTGTGGTGATGGCAGTGTTTACCGAGCCCATCTGCACATTCTTTGGCGCCACGCCCGACATCATGGCCGATACCGTTGCCGGCGTGCGCACCTTCGCCGTGCTGCTGCCGCTCACGGTCATTGGCCAGATGATCACCGCTGTGATGCGTGTGGACGAGAAGGTTCAGATCCAGGCCAACCTCATGACCGTTTCGGCCATCGTCGCCATCTGTTGGCTCGCGCTTTCCACGTTTGTGCTCAAGTTTGGCGTTATGGGCGCCGGCGTGTACTACGGGCTTTCCATCGGTATCTGGGCCATCGGTATCTTCTGGTTCATCGGGGGCAAAAAGTCCCAGCTCCAGATTAGCCTGGCCGACCTTAAGCTCGACCTCGCCATCTGCGGCCAGATCTTCAAGATCGGCTTCCCGTTCTTCCTGGTCCAGGGTGCGACCTTTATCTTTAATACCGTTGCCAACTCGCTTTTGGGTTCGCTCGGCGGCGACATGGGCTCGCTCTACATCGCAGCCTTTGGCGTGATCAACGGCTACATCCTCTACATTACCATGATGGTTGCCCAGTGCTTCTCCTACGGTCTGCAGCCCATCGCTGCCTTCAACGCCGGCGCAAAGGCTTGGGCACGCCTTAAGGAGACGCTCTCCTGCACGCTTAAGTACCAGGTTGTGACGCTGGCGCTGGTCACCGTCGCGCTCTGGCTTGCCGCCACCCCGGTGTGCGCCTTCTTTGCCGGCAGCGATCCTGCGCTCGTTGAGGTTGCCGCCAACGCCACGCGTACTGTCATCCTGGCTGTTGCCCTGGGCTATCTTGCCATGACCATGTCGATGTATTTCCAGGCGGTCGAGAAGGTGGGTGTCGCCACGTTTACGGGCCTGCTTCGCTATGTGATCTGCTCGGTGCCGCTTATGTACCTCCTCGGCAACATGATGGGTGTCGAGGGCGTGTGGATCGCCCTGGTGGTGGCCGATGCCATTACTGGCATCATCTCCATTGCGCTCGCCGCGCACGAGTCCAAGCGCCTTGCCACGCTCTAGGCTCGGACATGGCTGGCGTACGATAGTCGAACAAGTTAACTCGCCTGCAAGCCACCACAATGGGGACAGCCCCCATTGTGGTGGCTTTTGTTATTTAGGGTCTGAGATTTCGGCTCTATAAATAATGCTTTTGAACTGGGTTACTATAAGATTATGGTAAACGCTACTATAAGATTATGGAGAATGAAACTATTCGATTATGGTAACAGCGTAATAAGGGGCGTTGATATGGCTGAGTTCATTAACAGGGATTTGCATGAGTTGCTCATTCGCATGGCAGGCTGGTTTCCTGTTGTGTCGTTGACAGGGCCTAGGCAGAGTGGTAAGTCTACGCTGGTTCGGCATGCCTTTCCCGACTATTCCTACGTCACGCTTGAGGACCCTCAAACGAGGCGCGCGGCCTTGGAGGATCCGGTGAGTTTTATCCGCAACCGAAAGGGCGGACTCATCATCGATGAGGCGCAATACGCCCCGGATTTGTTTTCAATGATCCAGGTTGTTTCGGATGAGCGGGGAGACGCCGGTCAATACATCCTTACAGGCTCGCAAAACTTTTTGATGATGAAAAGCATCGGGCAGTCTCTTGCCGGGCGAGTCGGGATCTTAAAATTGCTGCCATTATCGTTTCGAGAAGCGGAGAGGGGCCAGCAGGGGCAGCTGGAAGTGGATTTGTTCGCGCTCGAAGGGGGATACCCTCGCCTGCGTTCCGCCGGAATGCCGTCCTCGGTTTATTTTCCCAGCTATATCGATACCTATGTTGAGCGCGATGTTGTGGGCTTGCTTGATGTGCGCAATAAGGCGGAGTTTCATAAGTTTCTGTCCATAATTGCTCAGAGCGTCGGTGCCCTCATCAATATATCCTCGCTTTCTCGAGATACGGGCGTGAGCGTATCGACCATTAAAAGCTGGTTGTCCATTCTGGAGCAGAGCTACCTGACGTTTTCGCTGCAGCCCTATTATGCAAATGCCAAGAAGCGTCTAACTAAAACGCCCAAGCTCTATTTTTACGACACGGGGCTGCTCTGCTACTTGCTCAAAATTGGATCACTGGAGCAACTATTGGAGAGCCCTTATCTGGGGGCCGTTTTCGAAAACCTCATCGTTTCCGAAACGGCGAAGAGCCATCTCAACGTGGGCGAGAATCCCGAGCTGTATTTCTATAGGGACGACAGCAAGCGTGAAATCGATTTGCTCGACTGTACAAACTCAGGGAGTCCCAAGGCTATCGAAATAAAATCATCCAGAACGTATCACGATAAGTACGCCCGCCATCTACAGACTGTATGCGATGAGATCGACATTGCAAAAGATGCGCGCTATGTTGTGGCCCGCGTGGACTCAACGTATGAGTCGAAAGACTGTAGTGTGGTTTCGGCGCGTGATTGGCTTTTACGATAACAAGCTCGGCGTATTAACGGCTGCCGCGAAGGGAACCGGCCCCCTTTTTGCGGCGGTTTTTGCCTATCTGGTGCGTCTTAGATGCAAGTGAGTAGACTTATTTGGATATGCCGAGCACATCGCAACAAATACTCAATAAAACCGCAGGTCAGAGCTGTGGCGTTTTGGGGCGTGCTT
>DBGFLF010000127.1:0-3038 GCA_048528725.1 Collinsella sp. | reverse complement strand
AGGCTCCGCTGCGCGTGGAGGGGCTTTCTGGCAGCGTACTGCCACGGATACACCACGTTCTCCGGACACAGGGAGCTCACGGAGAGTCCGCGGGACTCGATCTTGCGGCGAAGCTCGTCGGCCTCGAAATACCCCGTGTGGTCCAGCGTCACGTGCGGCTCGGCCGCCCAAAGCTCGATGGTTTTGAAGCCAAGGCGCTGCTGAGCATCAAGGAAGTAATCGAGCGACCACATGATGTAGTGAATGTTCATGCCGGCGACCTGCTCGCGACGCAGACGGGGTGTGGAAGCGCTTAAATCCATGCTGGGCACCTCCTACATCGGCAGTAGGCCGGAGATCACAGTCGCGACCAATCCGAACAGAACCATGAAGATAAAGAACTTCCAGATGGTCTTCCACCATTGCCCGAAGGAGATCTTCGCCACGGCAAGACCCGCGACGGTCATGCCCGCAACGGGGCTGATGGTGTTGACGGTCTGGTTCGCGAACTGCAGAGCGGTGACGGCAGCCCCGGGATTGAGGCCCATAAGCTCGGTCAGCGGGCCCATGACGGGCATGGTGAGTGCAGCGAGGCCGGAGCTGGAAGGAACCAGCAGCGAAAGCAGGCCGAGGACGATGTACATGAAGGTGGTATAGATGAAGGACGGAGCGCCCGCAAGGAGTCCGACGAGCCAGTTAAGAATAGAGTCGATGATCATTCCGCCCTCTGCGACGACCAGGATGCCGCGGGCGATGCCGATGATGCAGGCTGCGTAGGCGAAGTCGGCGATTCCGCGGACGAACTCCTCCGCAATGGTCTTCTCGTCCAGGCCGCCGAGTATGCCGGCAAGAAGGCCCATGGCCAGGAACACCATGGAGATCTCGTCCATATACCAGCCCTGGGTAACGAGGCCCCACACGATAACGCCCATGCCGACCGCGAAATCAATGAGGACGAGCTTGTGGCGAAGCGTGAACTCCTCTTCGATAGAGGCATCGGTGACAGAGAACTCGATGCGCTTCTGCTTATCGTCCTCATAGGTGATGGAGGACTTGGGATCGAGCTTGACGCGGCGCGCGTAGCGCATGGCCCAGAAAATGCCCGCGGCGGTGAAGATGACCCACAGGATGGCGCGGAGCCAAAGCTGGGGATTTCCCTCGATGCCGATAACGCCCTGGGCGATCAGCACGTTGAAAGGATCAATAGTGGATGCGCAGTAACCAAGGTTGGGGCCGAGGAAGCAGATGATGAACGCGGTCATGGAGTCATACCCGATGCTCAGCATGATGGGGATGAAGATCGCGTAGAACGGCAGCGCCTCCTCGGACATGCCGAACGTGGTGCCGCAGATCGAGAGCAGGATCATGGAGATGGGGATGATCAAGATGTCCTTGTTCTTCAGCTTCTTGATCACGCGGCTCATGCCGGCGTTTAGGGCGTTGGTCTTGGTGACGATGGCGAACGATCCGCCGATCAGCAGGACGAACGCGACGACATCGGCCGCAACCTGAATGCCCTTGGCGGGAGCCTGCAGGACGGCATCGATGCCCTGTCGCAGATCGACGGTCTCCCCCGTCTCCGAATCGGTGTAGACCTTGTCGACCTCTTGGTACGTTCCGGCTACGGCGACTTCTCGCTCGCCCGCGGCCGTCTGAATGGTCTGGCGGTCGAACTGACCCGATGGGACGATCCATGTGAGCACCGCGAAGAACACGATCAGCATGAACGCGATGGTGTACACATGGGGAAGCTGGAGATGGAATCTGCGCTTGGGCTTCTCCTGTTTGGCATCCGGCATTCTTAACCTCCTGCCAGAGCAACGATGCTTGCCAAAAATCCTTCACGTATAGGCAAACATCTTAGGTTGTTCTATGTATAACCTGCATGAAGGCGTCGGTCAAGAAACATATTAGGTTGTTCTATAAGTGGTAACTTTTACGCGCTAAACGGACCTGCCGCGGCAATACGAGAACAGCGCTGTGTGAGACAGAGCCGCTAGATATCGAAGCTGTAGCGCGAACCCACGTAGTACTGTCTGCCATAGCAGAAGCGCTCTCCGTTGGAATCGAGAAAGCCCGCGTTCATGAAGAACAGCGGCTCCCCTACTGGGACCTTGAGCTCGCGGGCGGCATCAATTCCCGCACGGGCGATCTCCAGCCTGCAGGGATCGGACGAGCAGGGATACCTACCCGTACGCTCCCCCACGGCCTCGAATATCGAACAATTGGAGAGACCGATATCTTTGAGAAATTCGAATCCATCGACAGGATAGTAGTTGTTCTCGAACAGGACCGGCACGCCGTCTGCGGTACGCACGCGTGAGACCAAGATGAGGTCAGAGCCTTCATCCAAGCCAAAGAAAGAAGCGAGGTCGCGATCGGCGGCAACGGTCTTGCGGGCAACGACGCGAGCGCCCGCCTTCATGCCGTTTTCAGCGCATGCTTGGGTAAAACTCTGAACATCGTCCTTCTGATGCACCTTGCGAATTATCTTTGTCGCGGTCACAAACGTACCACGCCCCTGCCGCTTGGTGAGATACCCCTCGCCCACAAGCTCCTCTATTGCGCGGCGAACCGTGACCCTTCCCACGCCGTACATCTTAGAAAGCTCAAGTTCCGTTGGAATCTGCGAGTCAACGGGATATGTCCCCTGTTCGATATCGCTCTTAAGCAAATCGAGCACCTGTTGATACAGCGGGGCGGAAGAGCCCCCATCCAGATGCGCATCCACAAAAACTCTCCCTTTAAGGCGTTCGCGATCTCAACGACTCCATTCTACCGCACACGGAAAAATGAGGTTAAACACATAGGGGCCCTGCATGTTTGAGCGTATCGGGAATCTGGTCGCTGATTTCGTCCGCATTTGCTTGCGAAAAACCAAAACGCTCCTCGCGCTTGGCGAACACGGTGAGGCCCGCCGCCTTGCACGCAGCGATCGATGATGCTCGTGTGATGTTGGCTTCCTTCCTTTGCTTGCGAGGCGCGTCACTCGTCCTGCTGAGCCGCGGGCCCATCGTTCGGCGTGGCCTGCCTGCGCGGGGCATGCCGGGAATTGATGT
>DBGFLF010000126.1:0-7627 GCA_048528725.1 Collinsella sp. | reverse complement strand
CTCCCGCCAGAATCATTGCCGCCCGTGCTTCGGATTCTCCACCGTTATCCGATCTGCCATCCATGTGTTCAAAAACGTCAAATGCGCGCGCGATGCCGTGCAGTCCGCGGCAGTTCCTTTGTGCATATGCACGCAATTCTTCACGCTCGACACCGTACTCACGAGCCAACCCGTCGACATAGCCTAGTGCATATCGAAAAGCGTTAGTTCGGGCGATGTCGACCACCGTGCGATATGGATTCGTTAACGTAAAAGGACCGAGCTGCCATACGTCGCCCGGCCGCCAGCGTCGGTATTCAACGAATTCGTACATATCGCGTCTGGTGGAACGCGGCAACAGCACTTGCACCTTGTCGAGAAGCGAATATGCAGAACCGATGCCATAGAGCAGTGCCGCCGTTGCTCCACAAAACACGGCATTCGGTTCAACGACCGCAATAGCGGATGCCAATTGAAAGATGCGATCTTCGACGCCGAGGTCATTCCAATACGCGGGATCAGCGTAGACATGGTTGTAGAGTCGAATAATCATCTCTTTTTGCATGAGCGCGTAGGCACAGCGTTCATCCCATTTTTTGGTAGCTACAAACAGGTGCCCGCCATGATGGGCCTCGAATAACCGGAAGAACAGCTCTAATTGCGGTTTGGTACAGCGTTTATCATGACTCATTTTCGACCCCATGGTCTCGAGGGGGAGTGAATGACACTACGCTATCCCATATTTGGCCCGCCTGACCTTGCCATGAACTGACCAAAAGCTTGACGGGGCAGGTCAGAGTCATGAGTCGTAGCCAAACATATCGGCAAACGGTTGATTAGTGCCCCTCGGCGGCACTAAAAACCACCCTTACAGAAAGTTGCGGTGGAATAGTTCCTGAAAGGCTCGAATAAGCCTAAATCCAGGAACTATTTCACCGCAACTTAAGAGGGGATGGGGCTGAGTGGCGGGCGATGCCGTTGCCTGTCGGTTAGTGGCGGGATTGGTGGCGGAGCTTGTCGATGGTGGAGTCGGTGCTTCGGCTGCGGGCTTCGGCGGCGCGGTCGCGGGCGTCGGCGGCGGTTTGGCGCTGGCGGCGGTAGTCGATCATGCCTTGGATGATGGGCTTGCCAAAGCTCACGACATCATCGTTGTAGATGGCGGTTCGGGCTGCGAGGAGGCAGTCGGTAAAGTCCATATGGGTCTTGCCAAAGAGTTTGACGGCAAGGGCGACAACGGCGGGCTCGTCGACCATGACGTCATCGAGCAACCTCTTCATGGCCGCAGTAATCTCAACGCGGGGAACCTTATAGACGTCGCGCAGTGTGACCACGACGCGCGTGATGATTTCGGGGTAGACGCGAGCGGTGCGCGTGGCGATGACCTTGGCGGCGCGCGGTGACAGAACCTCGTCGTCGTCAAGCAGGTAGCGCAGGATGACGGTCTCGTCGATGATGGTGCTACTCATGGATATCTACTTCCTCGGGACCCAAAATCGAATCGTCGCTTTCTGTGGCAAGGTACTCAATCCAGGCATTGCGCTCTTCGGAGCGGCGATTGGGGTCACCATATGCTTTGAGCGATCCATAGGCGGCGGTGCCGTTCTTTGAGCGCACGGCGACCGGCTGAAAGGGGAGCTTGCGCATCAAAATGCTTTGCGCGACAAATAAGCGGACAGCCTCGGCGAGCGATGTGCCCATGGCATCGTAGAGATGCTCGGCATGCTGCTTGTCTTCCTCGCGAATGCGCACCTGCAGGATGGCTCTTTTTTGAGTCGATGACATCACTGGCCCCCTTAATGAGCGTGCAATATAGTCGGTCAAATGCGGCATGTGCCGATACTTGAGCATCTTATAACGATTACTTTATTTCACTCAAGTTGATAACCATAAACACGAATACAGGCGTAGTACATCCAAAACGAGAGCGCGTAAAAATCTCTGAGGCGTACGCATGTAATACACTCACCTTTATAGCTATCCGAGAATAGTTCCAACCTGCCAAAACCCCTGCAATACACCCGTATTGCAGGGCCTATGCTCAAGTTTGCCCCCTGCAACTGCGTATATTTAACCTGTATATCGTTGGAGGAATTCTATCGAAGTGCCTGTTTCGCCGCATGCGCTCGATACGCCGATGCCGGACCACGGGCGGTCCGGGGCAACGTCGACAGGGTCTCTCCGGCATGGGATTCAGGAGGGAGTGAACAACATGGGCAATAAACGAGTCGTAGCCGATTCCTCACGCTGCATTGGGTGCCAAACCTGTATGGCGGCGTGCATCGAGGCGCACGACATTCCCGGCAACATCGCCGCGCCGCGCCTGCGCGTGACGCGTACGTACGAGATCTCCGCACCGGTGGCTTGCCATCACTGCGAGGATGCCCCGTGCGCCAAGGCCTGCCCTACGGGCGCCTTGTTCTTTGATCCAAAGAACCATCGTATCGGCGTTAACGAGGACAACTGCATCGGCTGCAAGAGCTGCGTCATGGCCTGCCCCTTTGGCGCCGTGAGCGTGGCGACCACGCAGGTCCCCGTCTTGATGGGTGACGTGCGCGTGGGTTCGCAGACTAAGAGCTTCGTGCTCAAGTGCGACCTGTGCGTGGACCGTCCCGGCGGTCCGGCGTGTGCCGAGGCGTGCCCGACCAAGGGCCTCACCCTGGTAGACGAGGAGCGCCTGGCGGAGCTGACTGCCGAGCGTGCCCGCGCCACCATCGAAAACGAGGCGTAAGCGTCGGGCGACAGGCCCAATGATTGTCAAATAAGTACCGAGCATTCGGTAGCAGAGAAAGGAAGGAGGGTGTCATGGAGAAGCATAAAGTGATCTGCCCGTACTGCGGCGCCGGTTGCCAGTTTAACCTCCTGGTCCAAAACGGCCAGGTCGTGGGTACCGAACCGCTCAACGGCATCACCAACCAGAGCGAGCTGTGCCTTAAGGGCATGAGCGGCTACGACTTCATCAACGACACCAAGATCTTGACTCCTCGCGTACTGCACCCGATGATCCGTCGCACCAAGGGCGCGGATCTTGAGCGCGTAAGCTGGGACGAGGCACTGGATTTCACCGCATCTAAGATGCAGGCCATAATTGACGAATATGGTCCTAACGCTGTCATGACCACCGGCTCTTCGCGAGGCGGCGGCAATGAGGCGAACTACGTCATGCAGAAGTTTACGCGTGCGTGCATCGGCACCCACAGCGTAGACAACTGTGCCCGTACTTGACACGGCCCTACTGTCCTCGGTCTGATGGACACGGTTGGTTCAGGTTGCATGTCATGCTCCATCCCCGGTATGGAGGATGCGGGCTGCATTTTCCTCTTCGGCTATAACCCTGCCGATTCGCACCCCATCGTCGCAAGGCGTATCGTGCGAGCCAAAGAAAAGGGTTGCAAGATCATCGTCGCCGACCCGCGCCATATCGAAACCGCGCGTATCGCCGATATCTACCTTCCGATCAAGAACGGTTGCAATGTCGCGTTCCTCAACGCCTTTGCCAACTGTCTGGTCAACGATGGCCTCTACGACAAGGAATTCGTCGCCGAGCACACGAACGGCTTTGACGAGTGGTGGGAGACCATCAAGAACTACACTCCCGAATCCGTACAGGACATCACGGGTGTCGAGCCCGCGTTGATCCACCAAGCTGCCGAGATGTACACCACGGCGAAGCCCTCTGCCATCATTGGCTGGGGCATGGGCGTATGCCAGCAGAAGCAGAACCTGAAGACGGTGCACACCATCGCCTCCATCGCCTGCGTTGCCGGCCAGATCGGCAAACCCAATTCCGGCCTCGCGCCCGTGCGCGGTCAGAATAACGTCCAGGGCTCCTGCGATATGGGCATGCTGCCCAACCTGTACCCTGGCTACCAGAAAGTCACCGACCCCGCCGCTCGCGCCAAGTTTGCCAAGGCTTGGGGCGTGCCCGAGGAAAAGCTCCCGCTCGAGGAGGGCTACAAGCTCACCGACCTGGGCCACCTGGTCGACGAGGGCAAGGTACACTGCTTCTACAACTACGGCGAGGACCCGGTGCAGACCGAGCCCGATTCGGCCGGTATGCGCAAGACGCTTTCCGAGCTGGATCTGTTCATTTGCCAGGACATCTTTATGACGCAGACGACCATGCTCGCCGACGTCATCCTGCCCGCTACCTCTTGGGGCGAGCACGAGGGTGTCTTTACCGCATCCGACCGTAGCTTCCAGCACTTTGACGCGGCTGTTCCGCCCAAGGGCGAGTGCCGCCACGACTGGGAGATCTTCGCGGACCTGTCCACGCGCATGGGTTACCCCATGCACTACGACAACACCGAGCAGATCTGGAACGAGTGCATTAGCCTGTGCCCCAACTTTGTGGGCGCGACCTACGAGAAGATGGCTCCCGAGGGCGGTTACGCCCAGTGGCCGGTCAAGAGCACCGATGTGAACGACCACGGTACGTCCGACATGTTCGCTGGTGGCAAGTTCACCACCAAGGACGGCCGCGCCAACCTGATGGCGCACGACTGGGAGGCGCCCTCCGAGCTTCCCGACGATGAGTACCCGCTCATTCTGTGCACCGTCCGCGAGGTCGGTCACTACAGCTGCCGCTCGATGACCGGCAACTGCAAGACGCTGGCGCTGCTCGCCGACGAGCCCGGCTTTGTCCGCATGAATCCCGCGGACGCCCAGGCGCGCGGCATCAAGAACGGCGACATCGTCTCGATTCATAGCCGCCGCGGCCAGGTATACAGCCGCGCCGACGTGAGCGACCGCATCAACAAGGGCACGGTCTACATGACCTACCAGTGGTGGATCGGCAAGTGCAACGAGCTGACCATTCACAAGGTCGACCCGGTCTCGCATACGCCCGAGGACAAGTTCTCCGCCTGCCAGGTCGACGCTATCGCCGACCAGGTCTGGGCCGAGGGCGAGGTGGAGCGTCAGTACACCGAGCTCAAGCAGGCTCTGGTGGACGCCGCCGCTCCCCAGGACGTTGAGCCCGGCGCCGCCAAGTTCGACGACGAGACGCACGTGAATCAAATCGTGTAGTCCCGTTCTCGTTGGCTTTTTGGGCCGGGCGTCCCGTACGTTCGGGAGCCCGGCCCGTTATTTTGAAAGGAAGTGGGGATGAACCGCTTCATCGACATCAACCCGGAGAGGTGCATCGGCTGCGGAACATGCCAGTCCGCCTGTGCCGACGCCCACCGGATGCAGGGTCTTCAGGATACGCCGCGCCTGGCGCTCGTGAAGACCGGCGGTATTTCGGCCGCCCTTGCCTGCCACCATTGCGAGGGTGCCCCCTGCGCCGAGGTCTGCCCGGTGAATGCCATCGAGCACGATGGCGACCGCATCCACGTCAAGGAGCAGGAGTGCATCGGGTGCAGGCTGTGCGCCATCGCGTGCCCCTTCGGAGCCATCCATCCCGATGGCACGTCTATCGCTGGTGTCGCAGGCATGTGCGACCCGACGCCTTCGTATCCTAAGTCCCTGAGCAGCCTGCTTACATGGGCTCCCGGCCAGTACACCTGCGCTGTCAAGTGCGACCTGTGCGCCTTCGATCCGGACGGCCCGCATTGTGTGGCGGCGTGCCCCACCAAGGCGCTGACCGTCATGGGCGGCGCGGCCGATCGCGAGCTCGACGAGGCCAAGCGCCTGCGCTCGATCGAAAACGGTCCGGCCGTCGACGTCACCGCTGTGGCCCAGGGCCTGTCCGAGAAAGCAGAAGGGAGCGTAAACAATGGATAGCATGACGCTGTTTATCGCATCGCTTGCCGTCTCGTGCATCGGTGCGCTCGCCTCGGTTCTGCTGATCAAAGCCGATAACGCCGCCAAGAACGCCGGCTGCCTTGTCGGCGCCGTCGCCGCGGTGCTTTCGTTTGTGGCCGGTATCCAGGCCGTGCTGGGCAATGTCGCGTCGGTCGACACCATCGTGTTCTTCCCGTTTGCCCATTTCCAGCTGCTGCTCAATCAGCTGTCCGGTCTGTTCGTGGCACTCATCTCGGTGCTCGCGTTTGCCGGCTCGATCTACGGTCTCAACTACTTTGATGAGTACCCGGGCAAAAAGGGCCGCGCCGGCTTCTTCTTTAACACCTTCGTGGCGTCCATGATGCTCGTCATCACCGCCGACAACGTGTTTTGGTTCCTGGTCGCCTTTGAGCTCATGTCGCTGACCTCGTACTTCCTGGTCGTGATCGAGGAGAACGAGAACTCCATCCATGGCGGTTGGCTCTACTTTGTGATCGCGCACGTGGGCTTTGTGCTCATCATGGCGAGCTTCCTCACCATGACCAACTTCGCCGGTGGCTCGTTTGCCTTTGCGGATTTCCGCGCTACGCAGTTTAGCCCCGCGGTCGCATCCGTGTGCTTCGTGCTCGCCTTCTTTGGCTTTGGCGCCAAGGCCGGTATCATCCCGCTGCACGGCTGGCTGCCCAAGGCGCATCCCGAGGCGCCGTCCAACGTGTCGGCCCTCATGTCCGGCGGCATGATCAAGATCGGTATCTTCGGTATCCTCAAGGTGGGTCTCGACCTGCTCTCCGCCTCGGGCGTTCAGGTCTGGTGGGGCCTTATGGTCATGGTCTTCGGTGCGATCTCGTCGGTCCTCGGCGTGGCCTTCGCCCTGCAGGAGCATGACATCAAGCGCCTGCTGGCCTATCACTCCGTCGAGAACATCGGCATCATTCTGCTCGGCGTCGGCGCCTCCATGGCCGCCATGGCGCTCAACTCGGTCGGCATCGCCGTCCTGGCTCTGATGGCCGCCCTCTACCACACGTTTAACCACGCGATGTTTAAGGGCGAGCTGTTCTTGGGCGCCGGTGCGCTGCTGTACTCCACGGGTACGCGCAATATGGAGAAGATGGGCGGCCTGTTCCGTAGTATGCCGGCAACGGCCATCTGCTTCCTCGTTGGCGCGCTTGCCATCTCGGCCATCCCGCCCTTCAACGGCTTTGTGTCCGAGTGGTTTACCTACCAGTCGCTCTTTAACGCCGCCATGCAGGGCGACAAGGCCGTCATGATCGTGGCCGTGTTCGCTGCCGTCGCGCTTGCCATTACCGGCGCGCTGGCTGTCACGTGCTTCGTCAAGGCCTATGGCGTCTCCTTTGCCTCCGCGCCCCGCTCCGAGGCCGCGGCCAATGCCAAGGAGGTTCCTGCCCCCATGGTGTTTGCGCAGGGCCTGCTCGCGGCCATCTGCGTCGTGCTGGGCATTGGCGCTCCCGTGATCGCGCCCGTGCTGGTCGATGTCGCCGCGTCCGTGCTGCATCCGTACGGTGGCGTGTTTGCCGCCGAGGGCATGGAGCTCATGAACCAGTACTCCGGCGCTGCCACCTCCACGCCCGCGATCGCCATTGCGCTCGTGGTGCTCGTCGGCCTTGCCTGCGGTTATCGCAAGCTCAAGACCGTCGGCAAGGTGCAGAAGTCCCAGCCGTGGGCATGTGGCTATGCTCCCAACGAGCATATGCCCGTCGTGGCCACGACCTTTGCCTCCGAGGTGTCCTGGTTTATGCAGCCGCTCTACACGCTGCGTGACCGCTGCACGGCCGTCTGCTGGTCCATCGCGCACTTCTTCCAGAAGCTCACCGGTGTGGCCGAGGCTGTGGAGCCCGTACCCGACAAGGTTCTCGTCGATGCCCCGCATAAGGGTGTCGAGAAGCTCGCCGATCTCGCGACTAAGCTC
>DBGFLF010000125.1:0-3601 GCA_048528725.1 Collinsella sp. | reverse complement strand
CCCTGTTTTCCTGCTTCGAGCAGGTCATCGTTGGTCGATCCGGTTACGTCGACTATCGTTAATTTGGCATCCATAACGGCTGCTACCTCCTTAATGAATAAGTGAATAACGCAATGGTGTCGAGAGAGACACAATGTGAAGCCTTTGTCGCATTTGGACAATTTAATGTTAACACGTTAACAACGACTGAAATGCGCTATCCTCTCTTGGTCGATGTAAACACGTCAACAACTCAAAGGAGGTTAGTGATGGGTTTCACGATTCTTGGAACAGGCTCGGCGCTTCCTAAGCGCAGTGTTTCCAATGATGAGCTGTCCGAGTTCCTCGATACCTCGGATGAGTGGATTTTTACCCGCACAGGTATCAAGAGCCGCCATGTATGCACCACCGAGTCACTTGACGACCTTGCCGTAGCGGCGAGCGAGCGGGCACTCCAGGTGTCCGGAATCGACGCGAGCCAGCTGGATTTGATCGTCTGCTCGACGACGACGGGTGACCACCTTGTTCCCGCTGAGGCGTGTGCCGTTGCTGAGCGACTGGGCGCGACGTGCCCTGCTTTCGATGTCTCGGCTGCCTGCGCCGGCTTCGTATTTGCGCTCGATGTCGCCGAGGGCTATATCGCCCGAGGACGAGCCAAGCATGTGCTTGTCGTTGCCGCCGAGCAGATGACGCGCGCGCTCGACTGGACCGACCGCGCCACCTGTGTGCTCTTTGGCGATGGGGCAGGCGCCGCGGTGATTGAGGCTGGGGGAGACAGCCCCCTTGCCGTTGAGCTTTCGACGGCGCCCGACGTCGAGACGTTGTGCGTTCCCGGTCTGGTCGGCACCTCGCCGTTTAAGGCCTCCGCAGATAGCGAGAGCGTGCTGTCCATGAATGGCCGCCGCGTGTTCAAGTTCGGCGTCAACGCGATTTGCGACACGGTCCATAAGCTTGCGAGCGATGCGGGCATTTCGGTCGAGGACATCGACCATTTTGTATTCCATCAGGCTAACGAACGAATCCTGAGTCAGGCGGTCAAGCGCCTCGGTGTGCCAGACAAGCGCGTGGTTCGAACGCTGCGCGAGACCGGCAACATTTCGAGCGCATGCATTCCGCTTGCCCTCGACCGGCTGGCAAACGCCGGTGCACTTCACACGGGCGACACCATCGCCCTCGTTGGATTTGGTGCCGGTCTGGATATAGGTGGCTATCTACTTCGTTGGAAGTAGTCGCACATAGGAAATAAAAACGCCCCTAGGGCACAAACAAAGGAGAACTACCATGGCAGATCAGAAGACCTTCGAGCGCGTTTGCGATGTTATCCGCGAGACCGCCGGTCTTGACGATGTCGAGATGAAGCCCGAGTCCACGCTCGAGGAGATTGGTCTCGACAGTCTGGGCACCGTCGAGATCCTCGTCGCCGTTGAGGACGAGTTTGGCATCCAGCTCGATACCGGGGAGAACCCCAAGACGGTCGGCGAGTTCGCCGATACGGTCGAGGCGGCATTGGAGAAGTAGAGATGCTCAAGACTCCTCTCTGCGATCTGCTCGGCATCGAAAAGCCCGTGTTCCAGGGCGGTATGGCCTGGATCGCCGACGCCTCGCTGGCGTCCGCAGTGTCCGAGGCGGGCGGCTTAGGGATTATCGCGGCCATGAACGCCGACGCCAACTGGCTGCGCGACCAGATTCATGAGCTGCGCGCCAGGACGGATAAGCCCTTTGGCGTCAACGTCATGCTCATGAGCCCGTTTGCCGACGAGGTCGCGCGGGTCGTGATTGACGAGCGGGTGCCGGTCGTCGTGACGGGTGCCGGCAATCCCACCAAGTACATGAAGGCGTGGAACGAGGCGGGCATCAAGGTCATCCCGGTCGTTGCCTCGGTGGCGCTGGCGCGTCTCGTGGCGCGTCGTGGAGCCACTGCCGTGGTTGCCGAGGGTACCGAATCAGGCGGCCATATTGGCGAGACCTCGACGATGGCACTGGTGCCACAGGTTGTCGATGCGGTCGATATTCCCGTGGTTGCGGCTGGCGGTATCGCCGATGGCCGCGGCGTGGCGGCCGCCTTTATGCTGGGCGCCGCCGGCGTGCAGGTGGGTACGCGCTTTCTGATCGCAGATGAGTGCACCGTATCGGAGCAGTACAAGGAGATGGTCCTGAAGGCCAACGACACCTCGACGCGTGCGACCGGCCGCTCGACGGGACACCCGGTGCGTGCCCTCAAGAGCCCCTTCACTAACGCCTACGCCAAGAGCGAGGCGGCGGGCGTAAGCGTCGAGGAGCTCGGGGCCATGGGCACGGGCGCCCTTCGCAAGGCCGCCAAGGACGGCAATTACGTAGAGGGCTCGTTTTTGTGTGGACAGATTGCCGGCATGGTCAACGAGCGCCAAAGTGCACGTGAAATCGTTGACGACCTAGTCGATGGCGCCGAGCACGTCCTGAAGGGTGCGTGCGCATGGGTGGCGTAGCGTTTCTGTTTGCCGGCCAGGGCGCCCAGCACCCCGCGATGGGCGTCGACCTGATCGAGGCATCGCCGGCGGCCGCCGAGGTGTTCGCCATTGTCGACGAGGTGCGCCCGGGGACCAGTGAGCAGTGCCGAAGCGCCTCCAAGGAGGAACTCTCGCAGACCGAGAACACGCAGCCGTGCGTGTTCGTTCACGATCTGGCAGCGGCTGCCGCCCTGCGTGAGCGCGGCGTGGTACCTGCCGCCTGTGCGGGTTTTTCGCTTGGCGAGGTCGCCGCGCTCACCTTTGCGGGGGCGTTCGATACGCGAGCGGGCTTTGAGCTCGTGTGCGAGCGCGCGGCATTGATGGCCACGGCGGCCGAGCGTCACCCCGGCGGCATGCGCGCCGTCATCAAACTCGATGCGGCGCAGGTCGAGGGTTTGGCAAAACAGGCCGGCGAGGACTGCTGGCCGGTCAACTACAACAGTCCCCAGCAGACGGTTGTGGCCGCAGCGCCCGAGGCGCTGCAGGAGCTCGACGTCCTGGTAAAAGAGGCTGGCGGTCGCGCCATGAAGGTCGCGGTGTCGGGTGCATTCCATAGCCCCTATATGGCCGAGGCGACCTGTGGCCTTGCTGCATATATCGAGGCCGGTCACGCGCCGTCCCCGTTGCTCATTCCTGTTATGGCAAATATAACAGCGGCGCCCTATCCGGCGGACCCGCGAGCAGCATCGGATGTCTTGGCCAACCAGGTGAGCCATGCCGTGCGCTGGGTCGACACGCTGCATGCTCTGCAGGATCAAGGCATCGACACGTTTATTGAGGTCGGCCCTGGCAAAACGCTGTCGGGCCTGGTTAAGCGTACGCTGAGCGACGTTCGCGTGTATTCGTGCGAAACGGCCGAGCAGGTCGCAGCTATTGCCGACGAGCTCGCATAGTCCACAGGGCTGTAACCCGAAAGGAATGACATGGGCAACTTGAACAACGGCGCGCTCGAGAGCAACGACTCACGTCGTGTGGCACTGGTCACGGGCGGCTCGCGGGGTATCGGCCGTGCCTGCGCTGTCGGTCTGGCGGAGGACGGCTTTGATATCGCCGTCGTCTATGCCGGCAGCGTCGATGCGGCGCGCAAGACGTGCGAAGCCTGTGAGGCGGTTGGCGCCACGGCACGCGCATATCAA
>DBGFLF010000124.1:0-4949 GCA_048528725.1 Collinsella sp. | reverse complement strand
GACGGTGCGGGCGATGTCCCATTATCAACCGTTCGTGCGCGTCTGCGCCTACCCTTACCAAAAAACTCGTCCGTTCACAGAATTGCGAGCGGTCAAACCCAAATCCTTGGGTATAACTGCAACAAGATAAAGTGTCCGGCGGCCAACGCGCCCGCGCCCGCCCGATGCACGAGCCCCGCGCCCGTGCGATAGACCAAGGAGGAAACCATGAACGAGGGCTACACCAAGGTATTTGTTTCACTCGACGGTACTGAGCAGCAGGATTTTGTGCTCGCACGCGCCATCAAGGTCGCCGCGAACAACGGCGCCAAGCTAATCATCGGCCACGTTATCGATTCCACGGCGCTCGAGAGCGCCGGTTCCTATCCGGTCGATCTGGTCAACGGCCTAGAGGAGGCATTTAAGAACTCCATCGCCAAGCAGCTCGAAGAGGCCAAGGCCAATCCCGATATTCCCGAGGTCGAGGTCATGATTCGCGCCGGCCGTATTCGCGAGACGCTCAAGGACGAGATGCTCGACGTGGTTAAGCCCGACCTGGTGCTCTGCGGCGCCCGCGGCCTGTCCTCGATCAAGTATGCGCTGCTGGGTTCGATTTCGACGTTCCTGCTGCGCAATACGGACTGCGACATCTTGGTCGTGAAGTAGGTTCCTTCCCGCCGGCGCAAGGCCTGCGGGGTTATCACGCCGACGTCCTCGCCGCTTCGCGGCTGCGGGATGTCGGCTTTGATAACCCCTCCCGGCCTTGCGCCTTCGTCACCGTACTTCAGCGAGTTGTCTGATTGAAAAATAGCGTGCCGCCCCGTTTGGGGCGGCACGTTTTGTTTGAGGCGGACATCTGCCGTGTGCGTTACTCGAAATATTGGAACTTGTTGGTTGAGAAGGAGAACGTGACGACGAAGCCTTCGCCCGGTTCCGATGCCGCGGTGACGTCGATGCCCATCTTGGAGCACAGACGCGCCACCAAGTAGAGGCCGATGCCCGTTGCGCGCTTGGTGGTGCGGCCGTTATCGCCGGTAAAGCCCTTCTCGAACACGCGCGGCAGGTCGGCCGCGCTCACGCCGCAGCCGTTGTCCGCGACGGTGAGTTCGATGCGCTCGCTTGCCAGGCCCTCGTCCAGCAACGCACCCGAAAACTCGATCTTTGCGCCGTCTTCACACGCATATTTAATGCTGTTCTGAATGAGCTGGCCCAGAATAAACTCGAGCCATTTCTCGTCGGTAAAGACCTCAAAGTCAAGGTTCTCGCACACCGGCGCCACGTGCGCCGCGATGAGCTCACGTGCGTTGGCCTTAATGGCACCCGTCACCAAGGTCTTAAGATCCCAGCGACGAATCAGGTAGTCGCGCTCCACGACTTCCGAGCGCGCATAGTACAGCGCCTGGTCGATATAGCGCTCCACGCGGGCAAGCTCGCGTGCCAGGTCGTCCACGCGCGACAGGTCGTCTTCGCTGCCGTCCAGGTTTTCCAAGATTAGGTGGGCCGCCGCCAAGGGCAGCTTGGCCTCGTGGACCCAGCTCTCGATATAGTCGCGATAGTCATCGGTCTGACGCCGGCCTTCGGCAACCTCGTCGCAGGCGGCTTTGCCCACCCGGCGCAAAACCTCGTACTCGAGTTCGCCCTCGGCATACGTCGGACACTGGACCATCTCCTGCACCCATGCGGGGCTTTCCAGCTCCTCGGCCGCGCGCTCCAGCTGATGCAGAAAACGACGACGGCGCGCATACTCGATCACAACGCCGAGCATGCCAAAGACAAAGGACACGCAGACCGCCACGACCACGATGGAAACGGAAGCGCCAGCGACCGTCAGCACAAAGCAGCTCAGCAGCACGCCGCATACCCAAACGGCGACGGGAAGCAACGCGTCTTTAAAGAACTTGGCAAACGACATAACCGGCACCTAGACCGAATAGCCCTGGCCGCGATGCGTGGTCAGATACCCCTTGATGCCGATTTTTTCGAGCGTGGTGCGCAGACGGTTGATGTTGACGGTGAGCGTATTGTCGTCCACGAAGGCGTCGGAGTCCCACAGGTCCTGCATGATGGCCGAGCGCGAAACGATCTTGCCCGCGCGGCTCAGAAGCAGCGAGAGGATACGCAGCTCGTTTTTGGTGAGCTCGGTACTGTCACCGGTTGCCGTATTGGTGACCATGGAGCGGGCGAGATCGAGCTCCAGCCCCTTGTGGACGAGTGTGCTGCGCTCGCCGGCAGCCGTGGTGCGACGCAGCAGGGCATTGATGCGTGCCACGAGCACACGGGCGCTGTAGGGCTTGGGAACAAAGTCGTCCGCGCCGAGCGTCATGGACATGACCTCGTCGATCTCGGTCGAGCGCGAGGTAAGCACGATGATGGGGACCTCGGATTCGCGACGGACCTCGTGGCAGATATGTTGGCCGTCCTTGACGGGAAGCGTGAGGTCGAGCAGCACCAGGTCGGGCGCGGCAGCAAGGATATCGCGCGAGACATGTTCGAACGATTCGCAGGCCTCGACCTCAAAACCGGCACGGGCAAGGATGTCGGCAAGATCGCGACGGATAGGCTCGTCGTCCTCAACGACATAGATTAGCGCCATGGATTCCGCTCCCCTCTTGGTTGTCTTGTCCCATTATGACCGCGAAGCCGCAGGTACGCACCTCACGCGGCACCAAGGTGACAGAACTGTTCGCAAACGAAAGCGCTTGGCCCGTCCCTCGCTCGCAACGGGCGCGAGAATCAAATGATTATTAAATCCCCGTCCCAGAAAAATCATTTAGCGGCGAGCACGGAGCTTTTCGTAGCCTTCGGCGAAGAAGGCGACCGTAGCGGCGTCGGCCTCGGCGGCGTCGGAGTCGGCGGCGGCAACCACACCGTGCTCGTCGCTCACCAGAAACAGCGCACCCTTGAGCTGCGCGGGAATGTCTACGCGCGTGACCGGGATGCCCTTGGTCTGGGCCAGCTGCTCGATGAGCGTCGCCGTGCCGCACAGGCACTCGTCCGCCGGCGCCACAAAGGCCAGCTCGCCGTTATCGACGGCGGCGAGCAGCTCGGGCGCCACGCCGGTTTCGTCGGCCTCGGAGCGGGCCTCGGCGGAGCGGGCACGTAGCGCCTTGGCCGACGTATCGGTTAGCGGCTCGTACTCCCCCACCGTCATGGCGGCGTTGCCGTTGACGTCGATCACCAGCATGAGCACGCCGTCGCGTGCGGTGTAATCGCCCTCGGCAAGCGACCACTCAACGTGCTGCTTGGCCCAGCTGAGCATGTTATGGGTAAGCGGCTCGCCCTGCACCAAGCGCTCGGACAGTGCGCGAATGTGGCGGTTGAGCATGGGCACCTTTTTATTGGACATGCGCCAACGGCAGACAAGCGCGGGCTTGTCGAGCGTAAACTTCTCGACCGCCTCCTGATTGGCGCAAAAGTCCTCGTACGCACGCTGATCCTCGGCATTGCCAAACAGCTCGGCATCATCAATCTGGGGCATGGTCATACCTTTCGTGTTAGTCATTCCGTCCTCTTATACCAAAAAGACGGCCCTCCAAACGGAGCAGCCGTCTTTTGCGGAGATTATTTTGTCCCAAGGCGGAACTTAGTGGCGGAAGTGGCGGGCGCCGGTAAAGACCATAGCAATATTGTGCTCGTTGCAGGCCTGGATACTTTCGTCGTCGCGCTTGGAGCCGCCGGGCTGGATGATGCAGGTCACGCCGTGCGCAGCAAGCACGTCGACATTGTCGCGGAACGGGAAGAACGCGTCGCTTGCACAGGCAAAGCCGCCCTTCTCCACGCCCTCGCGCTCGCAGAAGTCCTCGGCACGCTCGCAGGCCAGCAGCGCAGAATCCACGCGGTTGGGCTGACCCGGGCCCATGCCAATGCCGGCCTTGCCCTTGGAAACCAGGATGGCGTTGGACTTAACGCCCTTGCAGACCTTCCAGGCAAACTCAAGCTCGGCCATCTCGGCGTCGGTGGGCTTGCGGTCGGTGGGGAACGTAAAGGTCGCGGGATCCTCGGTCACGTGGTCGACCTCCTGCACCAGCATGCCGCCGTCGACGGAGCGCAGCTCCACCTGGGCGCCGTGGTCCACGCCGCCGGTCGCCAGCACGCGCAGGTTGGGGCGCTTGACCATGCGCTCGAGCGCCTCGGCGGTGTAGCTCGGAGCGATGATGACCTCGACGAACTGCTTGTTCTCGTCGGCAAAATGCTCAACGAGCTCGTAAGGGACCTCGCGGTTGCAGGCGATGATGCCGCCAAAGGCGCTCTTGGGATCGCAGGCGAAGGCGCGGTCGTAGGCTGCCGTGATGTCCTCGGCAACGGCGGAACCGCAGGGGTTCTGATGCTTGAGAATCACGCAGGCCGGCTCATCGAACTCGCGGACCAGGTTCCAGGCGGCATCGGCATCCAGATAGTTGTTGTAGCTGAGCGGCTTGCCCTGGATCTGCTCGGAGCCCACGAGCGGGAACTGCGAGCTCGCGGTGTTCTCGCAGCCCTCGGCAAAGCGATAGACCGTAGCCTTCTGCTGCGGGTTCTCGCCATAGCGCAGGTCGTCGACCTTCTCCAGCGAGATCTCGAGCTTGGCAGAGGTGTCCGCCACGTCGCTTGCCTGGGCGGCAAGCCAACGGGAGATGGCCGTGTCGTAGGCGGCGGTGGTCTGGTAGACCTTCACCTGCAGACGACGACGGGTGGAAAGCGTGGTGCAGCCACCGGTCTCGCGCATCTCGGCCAGGACGGCATTATAGTCGGCCGGGTCGGAGATGACGGTAACGCTCGCGGCGTTCTTGGCGGCAGACCGCAGCATGGAGGGGCCACCGATATCGATGTGCTCGATGGCATCCGCAAAGGTGACCTCGGGGTTGGCGACGGTCTTCTCGAACTCGTACAGGTTGACGACGACCAGGTCGATCAGCTTAATGCCGTGCTGAGCGGCCTCCTGCATGTGCTGCTCGGAATCGCGACGGGCCAGCAGCGCACCGTGAACCTTG
>DBGFLF010000123.1:0-7253 GCA_048528725.1 Collinsella sp. | reverse complement strand
GTGAGAGAAGGAATCCAGACCCTCAACTGCTGCGTTGGAGGCAAATTCCGGCTCAAAGACGATGCGCCCCTGCAGATGGGGCGCCAAAAAGCTGTTGCGCGGGATGCCGAACTTCTGCGGCAGGTCGGTATGTATGCGTGCAATAGGTTCCATGCCGGTCATTGTACGGCATGGAGGCGTGGGGCGTTGCGCGCAATTCTTCGCCGCGGTCTCCCGTCGTGCAACCAACGGTTGCTTGGAAGGGCGTCTGCCGCCGCGTATGCTTAAGCCATCAACCAGCAGAAAGGAGCCGCCATGGCCTTTGCAGAAAAGCTCATTGCCATCCGTCGCGCCCATCACCTTACCCAGGAGCAGCTCGCCGCCAAGCTCTTCGTCACACGCCAAGCCATCAGCCGTTGGGAACGCGGCGAGGTCACACCGGGCATCGACATGATGAAGCTCATCGCCGCCGTGACCGGCGAGCCCCTGTCTCATCTGCTCGAAATGCCCGAGCACTATTGCCAGAGCTGCGGCATGATACTCACACCCGATGACTGCGGCACCGACGCCACGGGCGCCACGACCGACCATTACTGCAAGTGGTGCTACGACCACGGCAAGTACACCTACGACACCACCATGGAGGCGATGATTGAAGATTGTGCCCCGCGGCTGGCGCAAAACACCGGCATGTCGCTCGACGAAGCCGTCTCGCTCATGGGCGCCGTCCTGCCGCAACTGGAGCGCTGGCGCACCGTGCAGGAAAACGAGGAGCGCTACGGCTCCGAAGCGCGGGTGCGCTATGGCGATGAGGCTATCGATGCAGCAAACGAAACGTTACTGGACATGAATCCTCAGACATGGAACGACATGAAGGAACTTGAACGCGCTATTTTGGGTCAGCTCTCGATTGCCATGGGCGACGGCGATGCGGACGGAAGCGAGGCTCGCAAGCTTGTCGCGATGCATCGTCGTTGGATTGGTCTCAACTGGGGACGCGAACCCCAAGACGAAGCATACCTGGGCCTCGCCCACGGTTATCTTGCCGACCAGCGCTTTATCGACTACTACGACAAGCCCTGCGGCACCGGAGCCACGGCGTTTCTGGTACAGGCCATCGAGTCGTCGTTGACGCGCGCATAGACCGCGGCGGCTTTGGGTATTTCAATCAAAACCTCAACCGATTGGAGACCCATGGCTACTGATCACGAGCTCGCGCTCTACGTTATGACTGGCTGCCCGTATTGCTTAAAGGTCAAGCGTTTCCTTGCCGATAACGGCGTGACCATTCCCGAGCGCAATATCTCGACCGATACCGAAGCCGAGCAGACGCTCATCGCCGTCGGCGGAAAACGCCAGGTTCCCTGCCTGTTCATCGACGGCAAACCACTCTACGAATCGAGCGACATCATCGCGTGGGCACAGGAGAACCTGCTCTAGTGCAACACAGCCATTGGGGACGTTCTTAAATGACTAGTCGTTAAAGAACGTCCCCAACGACCAACTAGCCGTGGAAGCGGGCTATGGGTGCGAGTGGCTGCTCGCGAAAGACGCGCTCGACGGCGGCGCGGTATTCGTCAACCTTTTTGGTCTTACGTACGAGCTTGTGAACGGTAGCGGGGTCAGCGAAGGCGCATTTGGCGTAGAACCACCACTCCTTCATGCGAAAGACCGCGTTGCCGCCAATCTCTTCTGCATATGCCGCAAACAGCGTGTCGTGGAAGCGCTGCAGCTCAGCAGCCGTTGCAGCAGGGCCGCCCTTGACCATGCGAGCCAGCGCGGGGTTCGCAAGCAAGCCACGCCCCAGCATCACATGGCGTGTACCGGGATAGGCCTCCACCAGCGCGTCCATGTCCTCTAAATCAAAAATGTCGCCGTTATAGGCAACCGGAAACGGCGCGCGCTCCAGTGTTTCGCCATAAAACTCCTTGCGCGGCGAGCCCGTATAGCGGTCCTTTTGCACGCGCGGGTGCACGATCAGCTCTGCCAACGGCATGCGGCAATACAGATCGAGCACACGCTCGTACTCGTCATCGCGTTCCAACCCCAGCCTGGTCTTTACCGATACCGGCAACGGCGAGCGTTCGCACACGTCGCTCAAGAACACCTCAAGTTCGTCGAGATTACGCAAGAAACCCGAGCCCTTGCCCTTGGCGACAACCGTCCCCGAGGGGCAACCCAAGTTGAGATTGACCTCGCGATAGCCCATGTCGGCGAGCACCTGTGCCGCCCACACAAACTCGTCCGCGTTCTTGGACATCAACTGAGGCACCACGTTGAGCCCCTGGTTATTGGCAGGATCGATCTCCTTAAACGCCTTGCCGCCAAAGCGGTTTCCCACCCGCGGCGGCGGCAAAAACGGCGTGTAATAACAATCGAGCGCACCGAAGCACTCCGCATGCACGCGACGGAACACATGCCCGGTAATCCCCTCCATAGGGGCAAGCGAAAGAATCATCTACTCTTCTCTCATATCAACGGATGTGACAAAGGAACCGCCCCCTTGTTACATGCATTATGCCTTGTGCTTCAGATGATTCACAAGGCAGAGGTAGCTGCTTGACGATAATCACCCTTCCATCCGTCGCCTTACGCAACGAAGGTGAATGCTTTTCCGCGAAGTGAACGGGTGAAATCGGACCCTCGATGCATCGACACTTTGGGAAGGCCAATTCCTGCGGTTTTATCACTCAAATCCTGCGGTTTTAGCGTCGAAAAACGTGGGTGCTTCAGGGGTCCAAATTAGGTCGTTCACTTCTCGGGAAACCATTCACCTTCGATTTACTGGTGCTTATAAACAGCGAGGGGGTCGCCCGGCAGGCGGCCCCCTCGCTTGTTATTCATCCCTCGGCAGCGGTTTCATGCTCCAAAAGACAACGTTCATAATCACGACAACCACCAACACCACGCCGTTGGCCACCCAAAAGCCCATGTTAAGGCCGAGCCACTCCGTGGTGCCAAACAAGTCCATCCAAATCTGCGTCCAGTTCATGCAAACGCTCCTTTCTGCATCAATCCCCCACTACAGCAGCTCGCCGTAGCGCTTGACGTAGGCCTTCTTAAGGCTTGTCGCCAACGCCATGTACAGCAAGATGCACGGAATCAGGAACAAGAAGTACTCGACAGGCAGGGCGCCCAGACCCAGCGTGGGGCCAAGCGGGCTAAACGGGATCAGCGTGAGCAGCGCGATGCCCGTCATCGTGAGCAGCATCACCGGAGCCGAGGCACGGCTCTGGATAAACGGCAACTTAGGCGTACGGATCATGTGGATGACCAGCGTCTGGCTCCACATAGACTCGACGAACCATCCAGCCTGGAACAGCGCGATGTAGGCCAGCTGCATCTGCTCCAGCGCGGCGCCCGAGTAGACGCTCGCCAGGTCGTTGAACAGCACGCCATGGCTCACGAACAGGGGGCAGAAAACGAAGTACATAAAGATATAGGTCATAAAGTCGAAGATGGAGCTGGTGGGCCCGATCCAGATCATGAACCTGCCAACACTCGAAGCGTCCCAGGTACGCGGCACGCGCAGGAACTCCTCGTCCACGTTGTCCCAGGGAATCGCCAGGCAGCTGCAGTCATAGATCAGGTTGAGCAGGATCAGCTGGATGCTCATCATCGGCAAAAACGGCAGCAGGGCGGATGCGGCAAGCACGCTGAACATATTGCCGAAGTTGGAGCTTGCGGTCATCTTGATGTACTTGATCATGTTGGCGTAGGTCTTGCGCCCCTCGATGATGCCCTCCTCGAGCACCATCAAATCCTTCTCGAGCAAGATGATATCGGCCGACTCCTTGGCCACGTCGACCGCAGTATCGACCGAGATGCCGATGTCGGACGACTTCATGGCCGAGGCGTCGTTGATGCCGTCGCCCATGTAGCCCACCACATGACCGTTTGCACGCAGCACGGACACGACGCGCGCTTTTTGATCGGGCGTAAGCTTGGCAAAGACCTGCACGTCCTCGGCGCGACGAGCGAGCTCGGCGTCGTCCATTGCGGCGATATCGCTGCCGAGCAGCATGTTGTTGACCTCGAGTCCCACCTGCTTGCAGATGGTGCGCGTGACCTTCTCATTGTCGCCGGTCAAGATCTTGGTGGCTACACCGTGGTTGCGCAGCGCCTCGATAGCATCGGCCGTGGACTCTTTGGGCGGATCCAAAAACGCCAGGTAGCCGATCAGCACCATGTCGCGCTCATCATCGGCGCTAAAGGCACCGACAGGCGACGGGTTGGACTTTTGAGCGATTGCCAACACGCGGAAGCCGTCGTCGTTAAGGTCGGCGACCGTTGCCAAAATGCGCTCGCGCACCTCGTCGTCCAGCACGTGAACGCCGCCGTCAATCTCGGCATGCGAGCACACCGACAGCATCTCCTCGACTGCACCCTTGGTGACCATCTGGGTTTTGCCGCTTCGATCGCGCACCACGGTGGTAAGGCGACGGCGCGTAAAGTCAAACGGCACCTCGTCGACCTTCACATAGGCCTCGGAAAGGTCGGTGAGACTCGGGTCGTTTTGCTCCTCTTCCTCGGTGCATTTGATGATCGCCAGATCCATCAGATTCTTGTAGCCCGTCTGGAAATAGCTGTTGAGGTAGGCATGGCGCAGAACGCGCGAATCCTCCTGGCCATCGATGTTCCAGTGATACTCCAGCACCACCTGGTCCTGCGTCAGCGTGCCAGTCTTGTCCGTGCACAGCACGTCCATCGCGCCAAAGTTTTGAATCGAGTTGAGGTTCTTAACGATGGTCTGCTTTTTGCTCATAGCCACGGCGCCCTTGGCAAGGCACGTGGTAACGATCATGGGCAGCATCTCGGGTGTCAGGCCCACGGCGATGCTGATGGCAAACAGGCCAGCATTAAGCCAATCGCCCTTGGTGACGCCGTTAATCATAAAGACAAACGGAACCATCACCATCATAAAGCGGATGAGCACCCACGAGACGCTATTGACGCCTTTGGAAAAGCTCGTCTCTACG
Source organism: Collinsella sp. (assembly GCA_048528725.1). Classification (GTDB taxonomy): domain Bacteria; phylum Actinomycetota; class Coriobacteriia; order Coriobacteriales; family Coriobacteriaceae; genus Collinsella. Next base: position 2,295 of record DBGFLF010000123.1, on the reverse strand, counting down.
GCATCCTCGGACAGGCTCGATGCCATAGAGCCAAACAAGGTCTGCTCGCCCACGCTAAAGGCGAGCGCCGTCGCGCTGCCCGAGATCACACTGCTGCCCATGAGGGCGATGTTCTCGAACGACGTTGCCGAATCGGACTCGGTGCACGTCGCGGGAACCTTCTCGACCGGCTCGCTCTCGCCCGTCAGGCTTGCCTGGCTCACAAAGAGGTCCTTAGCCTCAATGATTCTCACATCGGCGGGAATCATGTCACCGGCGGACAGGTGCACGATGTCACCAACCACCACGTCGTCGATGGGAATCTCGGTCCTAGGGGCATCCTCGCGGGTGACTGTCACGGTGGTCGTAATCATATCGAGCAGCTTTTCGGCCGCGTTGCCGCTGCGCGCTTCCTGGATATAGCGCAGCGTGCCCGAGAGCACGACCATCGTGGTGATGATGATCACCGTCAGCGGGTCAAAGTCTTCGGGCGTGCTGCCCATCATCGACAACGCTGGAAACACCATGTCGGTCGCTGCCGAAATGATGGCCAGGAAAAACAGAATCGCCGTGAAGGGATTGACGAACGCGTCCGCAAGCTTGCGGGCAATCGACTTCTTCTTGCCACGCGTGACCACGTTACGCCCGTTGTCGGCTTCGCTGTGCGCGACCTCGTCGCGATTAAGGCCGCCGAGATTCGAGCCGACCCAGGATAGGGCCTCCGTCAGCGGAATGGTCGCCGCATACTGGATGCGACCCTCCGCGCGATGCCTCATCAGTTCGTTTTGCGCCTGAACCGCAGACGGCGTATGGCGCATAGTCATCTTCTTCAATTGCCTCGCTCCGTTCTATCGATCGGACGCAGGGCGAATCAGCCGCGCGCCCCCATCAAAGTGGACCCGCGCCGGCAACTTCGTCCTGCGTTACTGGTACTGTCACTGCCGCTCACGGTCCTCACCTCTCTTTCGCGTCCGCGACTGTCTACAGAATAGAAAAGCCGCAAGACCGAGCACATGGCTGGTTTCTTGCGGCTTTCTTGCGATTTGGCAAGGATTGTCAAAGTGACTATTTGGATCGATGGGAGCGAATACCCGAAGCGTTACTCGGCCATTTTGTAGCCCACGCCCCATACAGTCAGCAGGTAGTGGGGGTTGTCTGGTTCGGGCTCAATCTTCTTTCGAATTTTGCGGACGAAGGCCATGATGTTGCTGTCATCGAGCAGATACTCGTTTTGCCACACCGCCCGGTAGATTTCCTCTTTGCTAAAGACCGTACCCCGGTTGCTCGCCAAAAAGGCAAGGATGTCGAACTCCTTGGGCGTGAGCGAGACCGGCGCGTCCGACACCTTGACGGTGCGCGAGGCCAGGTCGATCGAAAGCTCGCCGATAACGATGGGTCCAGTGGCGGCACTTGCCTGCGAGCCGGCAACCGCCAGCTCGATAGCAGTCAGCTTGCCCGATGCGATATCGGCAAACACGGGCGCGAGCTCCAGGGCGGCAGCGCTGCCAGACGAGAACAGCGCGCTGCTGAGCTCGGCGGCCTCGGCCGGCGTAATCGCGATGTTGGTTCTGTTGGTACGCATAGAACCGCCCTAGAACAAGCTGCTCGAGCGGGCCAGATAGACCCGCTTGATCGTCGAAGCAACAACAAGATACAACACGCTCAGCAGCGCAACGATGCCCAGATACCATACAGGCAGCGTGGCGAGCCCAAACAGCTGCGCCACCGGACTGAGCGCAAGGAGCGCCGTGACAACGAGCATGACGGCAACCATCACCACGAGCGGTGTGCAAGGACGATCCCCGTCGCGGACACTGCGCGTTCGCAACACCAGGAGCACGAGCGATTCGGTCCATGCGCATTCCAGCAGCCAGCCGGCTTGGAAGGTCGCGATAAAGGCCGCTCGACCCGCCGCGTCGAGCGCGGCAAAGGGCGCGCCGCAGACGGCGGGGCATACGCCCAAGAACAGAATGGCAAACGTAATGATGTCGAAGGCCGAGCTCGCAAAGCCAAAATGAAGCATAAAGCTGCCGAGCCCCTTACCCGACCAGGCCCTGGGGCGGGCAATCTCTGCATCGTCAACGTTATCCCACGAAAGCGCCAGGCAGGTGGCGTCGTAGCACAGATTGAGCAAGAGCAGCTGGGTAGCGGTTGCCGGCACAAAGGGCAGGAAAATGCTCGAGGCGGCAACCGAACAGATATTGCCAAAGTTGGAGCTCGATGCGATACGGATGTACTTGGAGGCATTGGCGAACGAAGTCCTGCCCTCGCTGACGCCCTCGGCGACAACACCCAAGTCGCGCTCGAGCAGCACCA
>DBGFLF010000122.1:0-17709 GCA_048528725.1 Collinsella sp. | reverse complement strand
GGCGCTCGCCGACCCGGAGGCGGTTGCGCGCGCTCTGTCGCTCGAGGGCGGAACCCGCCGCGTGAGCCTGACTCGTGCCACGCCCGATGGCACTGTCATCTACTATTACGCGCTTTTTGGCTTGGTCGCGATGATGTCTGCCGAGTTTGCCGCCTTGAGCGTCGTCGATTTGCAGCCCAATCTGTCCGGCCTCGGCGCGCGCCGCTGCGTGGGCGGTCTTTCCAAGACGGCGTCGCTGGCCGGCATTTTTGTCGGCTCGTGGCTGGTTTCCTTTGCATCGATGGCGATCGCGATCGGCTATGTGCGCCTGGTCGTCGGTGTTGACTTTGGCGGGCGCGAGGGACTCTGCCTGGTGGGCGGCGCCGCGTCCGCGCTTGCCGCGACGGGCCTGGGACTCTTTGTGGGCACGCTTCCCGTTAAGGGCGGCAAGGCGTCCAAGTCGGGCATCCTCACGGGCTTTGCCACCACGTGCGCCCTGTTCGCCGGCCTCTACGGCGAGCCGGCGATGGCACTTGCCGACGACGTCGCCCGCGCCTGCCCGGCCGAGTGCTGGCTCAACCCCGTCAAGCTCATCTGCGACATGTTCAATCGCCTGTATTTCTTTGAGGACCTGGGGCCCTTCGCCGTTCGCGCGGGCGCGCTCGTCCTGATGGCCCTGGTGTTTGTCGCCGCCGCCACGCTGATCTTTGGAAGGAGCCGCTATGAGCACCTTTAAGACCGCGCTTCGCATGGCGCTGGCGCACCCGTTCTACCTGCTCATCTATACGGTGTTCATCTCGCTGATGGGCGTATTCATCGCGGCCTCGGTGGGCTGGAACTCGTCGCAGCTCACCGAGTACAAGCCCTACGATGCCAACGTGATCGTGGTCGACCGCGACGACAGCGACCTTTCGCGTGCGCTTACCAAGCATCTGGGTTCGCGATTTGAGCTGGTCACGGGCGTCGGCGACGGCACCTACGACCTCGCGGACGCGCTCTCCAAGAGCAACAGCGCCAAGGGCAGCGCCGACTGCGTGTTCTTTATCCCGGAGGGGTTTGAGGACGACCTCGTTGCAGCCGCTCGCGCGGGGGAGTCTCTGCCCAAGCTCGATGTGACCTACGGTGCCGGCACCATGGCGGCGGCGCTCTCGTCTGCCGAGGCCTCGCGCTGGATCTCGCTCGCGGGCGCTGCGGCCGCGCTTGAGCCCACTGCCCCCAACGGCGATGTTGCCAAGGCGGCCGAGCATGCCGCCGCGAAGCGCGCCAAGGTCGAGATCGAGCAGGTCAAGGTTGACTCGACTGCCGCCGCCACGCTCGAGTCGTACTTCAACTTTGGTGCGTACGCGATTATCTCGTCGGTCATCGTATCGGTGGGATTGGTGTTCTCGGGCATGAACGAGCCCGAGCGCGTGCGTCGAATGGATGCCGGCCCAATCTCCGAGCACCAGCGTTCGCTTGCCGTGTTTGCGGCCGCTGCCGTGCTCACCGTCTGTATCTGGTTTGTTTCGAGCATGATGGGCGTCGTGGGCTTTGCCGGCTCGGTCGCCGAGGTCGGCGTGGGCCGCGTGTGCCTGGCGCTGGCGTCGACGTTTGCCCTGGCGTGCACGCCACTGGCCGTTGGCTTTGCCCTTTCGAGCCTGGGTGCGCGCGAGGAGCTGCTCAACGGCGTGGGCAACTTACTCGGCATGCTCATGACGTTTTTGGGCGGCGCCTGGATGCCGCTGTCGCTGATGGGCCCGGCCGTGCAGACCGTGGCGCACTTTGTGCCGACATATTGGGTAAACGACGCGATCGGCAAGGCGCTTGCCTCGGATTTGACGTCCACCGTGCTGGGCGACATCGCCTGCGACCTAGGCGTCACGGCGCTCTTTGCCATGGCCATCGCCGCCGTGGGCCTCGCCCTCGCACGCGCCAAATCCCGCGCCTAGCCACCTAGTCATTTAAGAACGTCCCCAATGACTAGTCTGAAACAAATCCCCACTCTCGCTCCAAAATAGTTCGCCAAGGTTTACTATTACCTCATAAAGTAGTACGAGGCTAACAATGGGGGATACCATGGCAACGCAGGAAGCCTACGTCCAGGTTAAGGATCTCAAAAAGCACTACGGCGACGGTGACGCACGCCTGACGGTGCTCGACGGCATCGACACGTCCATCAACCGCGGCGAGATCTGCGTCATGCTGGGGCCCTCGGGCTCGGGCAAGTCGACCTTTCTCAACCTGATCGGCGGCCTGGAGGATGCCGACGGCGGCTCCATCATGGTGGACGGCTGCGACCTCACCACGCTCAACGCCGGCGAGCTGGGCGAGTATCGCCGTCGCGAGCTGGGCTTTGTCTTCCAGTTCTACAACCTGGTGCCCGATCTCACCATCAAGGAGAACATCGAGGTCACGGCGCACCTGTCCAAAAACCCGCTCAATGTCGACGACCTGCTGCGTTCGCTGAGCCTCTACGAGCACCGCAACAAGTTCCCGCGCCAGGTCTCGGGCGGCCAGCAGCAGCGCTGTGCCATCGGCCGCGCACTCGTCAAAAATCCGGGCCTGCTGCTGTGCGACGAGCCCACGGGCGCGCTTGACTATAAGACGTCCAAGGAAATCTTGCAGCTCATGGAGGATGTCAACCGCACCTACGGCTGCACCATCATCATTGTCACCCACAATGCCGCCATCGCGCGCATGGCCAATCGCGTGCTGCGCCTGCGCGACGGGCACATCGTCGAGGATGAGCTCAACGAGTCGCCCGTTGCGGCCGCCGAGCTCGATTGGTAGGCGGCGCCATGACACCTCTCGCAAAACGTCTCCCGCGCGAGCTGCGCCGCAATATCGGCAAGTACCTGGGCATCTTCTTGCTTATGTGCGGAAGCATCGCTCTCACCTCGGGCTTTTTGCTCGCAGCGCATTCCATCGGCTGCCTTATCGACGACATGCGCGATGCGTACACGATTGAGGACGGCCGCGTGACCACCTCCTTCGAGGCTACCGATGATCAACTCAAGGCCGCCGAGGATGCAGCTGGCGACGTCGGCGGCGTCACGCTCTACAAGAATTTCTCCATCGACGCCATCATCAAAAAGGCCGCTGGCGACGATGGCACCAAGCGCACGCTGCGCACCTATGCGCACCGCAGCAAGGTCGATATCGCGTCCTACTGTGAGGGCAAGGAACCCAAGGCGGATGACGAGGTGGCCATCGACCGTGTCTTTGCCACCAATAACGACCTCGCCGTGGGCGATAAGGTCGAGCTTGAGGGCCGCACCTACACCATCTGCGGCATCATGACCCAGCCCGATAGCCAGGCGCTGTTCCTCAACAATTCGGACTTTACGGTGAACACCATCACCTATGGCGTGGCCGAGGTCACCGACGCCGGCTTTGCCGCGCTCGAGGATGCCGGCGGCGCGCCTGCCTACACGTACTCCTTTACCTTTACCGATCGCGACCTCCCCACCGCGGATCGCATCGATGCGGAGCAGGATATGGTCGAGGCACTGACCGATGCCGATGCGCGCGTGGATGACCTCATCGACGCCGATTCCAACCAGGGCATTGGCTACGCGCGCGACGACGTAGACGGCGACTCCATGATGTGGATGACGCTGCTCGACATCATCATCGTGATAATGGCATTTGTCTTTGTGGTCCTTACCGACGCCACCATCGAGGAGGAGAGCGCCATCATTGGCACGCTGCTCGCCAGCGGCTATCGTCGACGCGAGATTGTGCTGCACTACCTTGCGCTTCCCGCCATCGTGGGCGTGGTCGCGGCGCTTTTGGGCACTGCGCTCGGCATTGCGTTCTTTACCGAGCCCATGCGCAGCCTCTATTACGGTTCGTACAGCCTGCCGCCCTTCCAGGTGTACTGGAGCTGGGAGATCTTTGTGAAGTGCGCCGTGGTTCCCGCCGTCGCGCTCATCCTCATCACGCTGGTGGGTCTGCTTCGCAAAATGGGCAAGACGCCGTTGCAATTCCTTCGTCACGAGGCGAGCGGCAAATCGGGCACCAAGCGCGGCTTGCAGCTGCCGGAGCGCATGGGTTTTGTTTCCCGGTTCCGCCTGCGCATCTTCCTGCGCAACCTGGGTAACTTCGCCACGCTCTTCGTGGGCATTGCGTTTGCCTCGCTGCTGCTGCTCTTTGGCCTGGCGATTCTGCCCACGATGACGCACTACGCGGACAACCTCGAGACGAGCCTGGTCGCCGAGCACCAGTACACGCTCAAGGCTCCGCTGGAGCTCGAGGGCACCGCCGAGGAGCGCGAGCAGTGGTCGGCACTCGAGCGCTTGCAGTCGGTTGACGGCGCGCTGCTTTCCGCTGCTCAGGATGCCGATAACGAGCTTGAAGACGCGGCCGATACAGCGCAGACGGCAGCCGATGCCGCGACCGCGTTTCCGTCTGCCGAGAGCCTGACCGCAGCGCAGAACGCGCTTGCCAAGGTTCAGGACAAGAAGGATGCGCTTTATGCGTGCCTCGATGACCTTGCCGATGCCCTCGGCTGCAACCGCGACGAGGCTATCGACCTGATTGACAAGGCCTCTAAGGTCGACACTGACAACGACGATATCCACCCGGTTAACACGACCGATAACGGCGCGGGTGCAATCGCACAGGCCGAGAAATACGCCGTTTACCAGCTGCAATACGACCGCGGCGATGGTAATGGGCAGGAGACGATTTCCGTCTACGGCATCTCGCCCGATTCGCGCTACTGGAAAGACCTCAACGTCGGCGGCGGACGCGTCGTCTTTGGCAGCGGTCTGCTCGATAAGTTTGGCTGGAGCGAGGGCCAGAAGGTCACGCTCAGCGACAAGTACGAGGGCGAGCATTATTCTCTTGAGTACGCGGGCAAGGACTGTGCCTGGGGTTCCAAGTCGGACATGAATGTCTATATGAGTATCGACGACTTTAACGAGCTGTTCGACAACGACGCTGCCTACTTTAACGGCTATGTGAGCGACGAGAAGCTCGACCTCGATGCGCGCTACTTTGCCGGCGACACCACGCCCGACGACATGCGCGCCGTGGGCGACCAGTTTATAGGCATGATGAGCAAAATGATCGGCATGATGGTCGGGCTCGCGGTGTTTATCTTCCTGCTGTTTATGTACCTGCTGACCAAGGCTGTGATCGACCATAGCGCCCGGTCGATTAGCTACATGAAGGTCTTTGGCTATCGCGATAGCGAGATCTCGCATCTGTACATCCGCTCGATCACGCTGTGCGTGGCGGCGTCGCTCGTGCTGAGCCTGCCGGTCATTATTGGCTCGCTCACGGCCATCTTCCGCTCGATGCTGCTCGCCTACAACGGCAATATCGAGATTTACGTGCCCGCTTGGTCCATGGCTGCATGCGTCGGCATTGGCTTTGCTACCTACCTGGTCGTGGTGCTGCTACACACGCGCTCCATCAAGCGCGTGAGCCTGGCCGAAGCCCTCAAAGTCCAAGAGTAGTCATTTAAGTCTGTCCCCAATGACTAGGTGCCGTACTTGACTTTAACTCTGCTTTAACTGGTACCATCCTCTATGTCTGTAACGCCATATAGACCGAGGGGATATATCTATGACCGCAACTGCACCCGCAGCACCCGCTAAGGTGTACTTTACCAACCTGCGCACGCATGCTCGCGAGAGCCAGCTCGACAAGCTCAAGCGCCTCATCCGTCACGCCGGTATCGAGCAGATCGACTTTGAGAACAAGTTCGTCGCCATCAAGATTCACTTTGGCGAGCTGGGCAATCTGAGCTTTTTGCGCCCCAACTACGCTCGCGCCGTCGCGGATGTCGTGAAGGAGCTGGGAGGCAAGCCCTTCCTCACCGACTGCAATACGCTCTATGTGGGTAGCCGCAAAAACGCGCTCGAGCACATCGATACCGCCTACCAGAACGGTTTTACCCCGTATGCCACGGGCTGCCAGATCATCATCGCCGACGGCCTCAAGGGCACCGACGAGGCACTCGTCCCGGTCGAGGGCGGCGAGTACGTGCGCGAGGCCAAGATCGGTCAGGCTCTCATGGACGCCGATATCGTGATCAGCCTCACCCACTTTAAGGGCCATGAGCAGGCCGGCTTTGGCGGCGCCATGAAGAACCTGGGCATGGGAGGCGGCAGCCGTGCCGGCAAGATGGAGCAGCATGCCGCCGGCAAGCCGAACGTCGCGACCGAGCACTGTGTTGGCTGCCGTGCCTGCGAAAAGGTCTGTGCGCACAACGCTATCTCGTTTGACGACACCCGCGAGCGCGAGCTTGCCAACGGTAACACCCGCACGGTCCACGTGGCCGCCATCGACCACGATCGCTGCGTGGGTTGCGGCCGCTGCATCGGCGTGTGCAACCAGGACGCCATCAAGCCCGGCTATGACGCCGCGGCCGACGTGCTCAACTGTAAGATCGCCGAGTACACCAAGGCCGTCGTCGACGGCCGCCCGAGCTTCCACATTTCGCTCGCCATGGACATTAGCCCCAACTGCGACTGCCATCCCGAAAACGACACGCCCATCGTCAACGATATCGGCATGTTCGCGAGCTTCGACCCGGTCGCCATCGACCAGGCCTGCGCCGACGCCGTCATGGCATCCGAGCCGCTGCCCAACACCGAGCTCACCGATAGCGCGGCCAAGATGGAGCACAACCACGAGCATCTGGAGGGCGAGCAAGCCAAGGACCCCTTCTGCATCACGCATCCCGACACCGACTGGCGCACCTGCATTGCGCATGCCGAGAAGATCGGCCTGGGCACGAGCAAGTACGAGCTCATCGAGGTCAAGTAGCGCCTATCTATTGGACAAAATAAGCGCCTTTATAGCGTAAGTTGAGCAAAAGCCGCCCACGAGCACAACGCTTGCGGGCGGCTTTTCAGAAGTGCGGTGAAAAATCGAATACCGCCGACTACAAACCGATTTTTGGCAACAAAACCCCAGACGTTGCTTTTTGCCTAAAAATTCTTGTCGAGGAAGTTGTCGACCGTGTTCCAGTAGAGTTCGGGGTCGACCTGCGCGCTCTTGGCGTGGGTGGCGCCATGGATAGTGAGCTTTTGCTTGACCTTGCTGGCGCACGCGTCGTAGTTTTGGTCGAGCATGCTGTACGGTACAAAGGTGTCCTGGTCGCCGTGGATAAACAGCATGGGAACCGTCGCATGTTTGAGTTGCTCCACACTGCTCGCCTTATGAAAGTCGTAGCCCGCGCGCACGTTGCACACCAAGTTTGCTACATCGAGCAAGGGAAAGCTAGGCAGGCCGAACACGTCCTTGAGTTGCAGGGAAAACTCGTCCCAAACACTCGTATAACCACAGTCCTCGATAATGCATTTTACGTTTGCGGGTAGAGATTCCCCCGCGACGTTCATGGCAGTTGCTGCACCCATCGACTCGCCAAAGACCAGGATGCGCGCCTCGGGGTCGGCCGCAACGATCCGCCCAATCCATGCAACGACATCGAGCCGCTCGGGCCAGCCCATGCCGATATAGTCGCCGCCGGAGCGCTCGTGGGCGCGGGCGGCAGGCGCGAGCACGTTCATGCCGCGGTCGTGGAAGCGCTTGGCGTATCGGGCCATGCCGATGGGCTCGTTGGTATATCCATGCAGGCAGACGGCGTAATCGTGGGTGTTCTCCGAGGCGGCAAAATACCAAGCGGCGAGCTCGGTTCCGTCATCTGCGGTGAGGCTGCTGCTCTTGCGGTTTTCTTTAAACCACGCCCGCGCCTCGGTGTCCTCGGCATCCGGCTGCTCACCGTCTTTGTCGTTCTTGCTATCCTGCATCATCTTCATGGTGTACGGCGCTTGGGGGTTCAGGGCAAAGTCAAACAAAAAGTTGCCGGCAAATCCGAGCAACGTGACAACGAGCGCCAACGCAACAACGGCGGTTATCTTAAGCTTTCGATGGGAACGTGCGTTTTGAGCCATGCGGTATTCTCCTATAAGATGTTAATACATCAACATTTAATGCAAGCGCATTATGGACGTTCGCCGTTGATGCGTCAACAGGCAAAGAATGGGTAAACAAAGGGTCACGTATGGTGCAAATTTCGCACGTACCCAGACGCTTTGATATAGTGTTGAGAACTCTTTACGTTGGAGGATGTAACCGGCATGTCCGATTCGAGCGACAGTTCTAAGCCGCGGCCCAAGACCGCGGCCGTTCCACACTACACGGTGGGCGAGGAGATCATGAACTCCGTCACCCATGGTGTCGGCTGCCTGCTGGGTATCGCGGGTCTGGTGCTCCTGATCGTATTCGCCGCCCTGCGCGGCGGAGGCCCGGCCCACATGGCCGCGGCGATTGTCTATGGTGTCAGCATTATCCTCGAATATCTGGCCTCCACGCTCTACCACGCGATTCAGCCCGCGCGCGCCAAGCGCGTGTTTCGCATCATCGACCATAGCTGCATCTACCTGCTCATAGCCGGCAGCTATACGCCGTTTTGTCTCATCACGCTCGCAAACGACGGCGGCCCTGCGCTGTTCTTTGCCGTATGGGCCATCGCCATTGTCGGCATCGCCCTCGAGTGCTTTATGCGCGAGCGTCAACCGCACTGGGTAAGTGGCTTGGTCTACCTGCTGATGGGCTGGCTTGTCGTCTTTAAGCTGCCCGAACTTGTGGCGCTGCTCAACCCCGTGGCACTTGCCCTGCTCGCCGTCGGCGGCGTGTGCTACACCGCGGGCGTGCCGTTCTATATCGCCAAAAACGTGCGCTATCTGCACAGCGTGTTTCACCTGTGGGTGCTCGCCGGCAGCATCTTCCAGTTCATGGCGGTGATCCTCTTCGTAATCTAGCGACCATGCTTGCGCGCCCGCGTCCTCGTTTGGGCGCCGGCGCAATTGCCATATCCGTCATCAACGTTTTACCCTGACGCCCGAATCTTGGAGGTTCGAGAAACTCCCGATGGACATAACCATCTCCCTTATCACCACCCTCGTTTTGACCCTCATCAACGGCTACTTCTCTATGTCCGAGATGGCGCTCACCACGGCAAAGCGCGCCGTGCTGGAGCACGAGGTCGAGGAAGGCGACAAGCGCGCCGAGCGCGCCATTAAGCTGGCCGCCGATTCCGACCAGCTGCTCGCCACCATCCAGGTCGCCATCACGCTCGTGGGCTTTGCCTCGTCCGCCGTCGCCTCGACGAGCCTGTCCGACCCGCTCGCCACGTGGCTCATGAGCTTTGGCATCGCGCCGCTCTCTGCCATCGCGCGCGGCCTGGCGCCGGTCATCATCACCGTCGCCGTCGCCTTTGTGTCCATCGTGATTGGCGAGCTCGTGCCCAAGCGCATCGGCCTGGCCAACGCCGAGGGCGTATCCAAGCAGGTCGTGGGGCCGCTTTCGGTGTTTCAAAAGATCGCCCGTCCGCTCGTGTGGCTGACCGGTGCCTGCTCCGATGGTCTGGCCCGTATCCTGCGCATCAAGAGCGCCGACGACCGCCAAAATGTCTCGGAGGAAGAGATCAAGTACATGGTCTCGGAGCAGGACGACCTGCTCGACGAGGAAAAGCGTATGATTCACGAAATCTTCGACCTGGGCGACACCGTTGCCCGCGAGGTTATGGTGCCGCGCGTGGACACCACCATGTGCGAGGACGACGAGACGGTCGCCGACGTGCTGTCCGCCATGCGCCAGACCGGCTTTAGCCGCATCCCCGTCTATCACGAGGATCCCGACAACGTCGCCGGCATCGCGCACATCAAGGACCTGATCCAGCCTTCGCTTGACGGCAAGGGCGACCAGCCCATCGCCGACTTTTTGCGCGACGCCACCTTTGTGCCCGACACCAAGGACATCCTGCCGCTGCTGTCCGAGATGCAGACCTCGCACGACCAGATCGTGGTGGTCGTGGACGAGTACGGCGGCACGGCCGGCATCATCACCATCGAGGACATCGTCGAGGAGATCGTCGGCGAGATCGAGGACGAGTTCGACCCCGACAACAAGTACCTCACGCGCCTTTCGCGCCGTGAGTGGCTCGTCGATGGGCGTTTTTCGTGCGATGACGCGATTGAGCTTGGTTGGCCGCTCGAGGAAAGCGATGATTATGAGACCATCGCCGGCTGGATTTTGGAGCTTTGCGACTCGGTACCCGACATCGGAGAGGTGTTTGAGGTCGCGGGGTACAAGTTCAAGGTACAGTCGATGCGTGGCCAGCGCATCTCGCTCATTCGCGTGATCGCTCCGGCCGAAACCGATAAGAAGGATTCCGAGTCCTCGGCAGAGAAGCCGGCGGCGTCGGGTGCGGGCTCTGTGGATCCGCACGATGGCGACGAGTAGGGCAAGGAAGAGTAGGGGAGAGTTATGGCAGGCCTGTTCAACATCCTTAAGGTCACCATCAGCGAGGACAAGATCTGCGCGCATGTGCTGGTGAACCCCGGCATGCCGCTCATGACCTCGGAGGATATCGAGGCCACGGCGCGCGTGTATTACCTGGTGCCGGCGATTGCCAAGCACCTGTGCCTGGGTGATTCCGGTCGCGAGTTCCAGGACTGCATGGGCCAGACCGAGCTTTGCCATCTGCTTGAGCATGTGACGGTCGAGCTCATGAACGAGACCGGTCTTGCCGGTAGCATCTCGTGCGGCCGCACGCGCGTAAGTGAGCACGACGAGCGCGTCTTTGAGGTTGAGCTTTCGTGCCCCGACGACGCGCTGGCCATCGGTGCGCTGTCTTCGGCCACCTTTATGATGGACTGGGCGTACCTGCACGCCGACCAGCCTGCCCCCGACGTGGAAGGTACGGTCGCGGGCCTGCGCAACCTGGTGCTGGGCATGCGCGCCGAGGCCGAGGGCAAGGATCCTCACGAGGCCGTCGCCGCTGCGAACGGCGAAGATGCTGCCGAGGACGAGGGCTCTGACGAGGGCGATGTGCCGGTTGACGCCGAGCCCGTTGCCGATGCGACCGCCGGGCCCGTTCCCACCGAGCCCCAGGGCGTCCCCAACTTTGACGACGAGCCCCAGGTGGCGATTGATACCGAGGGCGCGGTTGCCGAGAACCACGAGGCCTCCGCTGCCGTCTTTGGCGGTGCGGCGACGATTCCGGCAGGACCTGCGCATGAGGGCGGCCTGCCGCTCGTGGACGGCGCCGGCGAGGATCCGGGTGCCACGGTGACCATGCCGGCTATGCCTCAGGAGTAGGCCTACGCGTTTATCACCATCACTTACCTGCGCCTTTGCCGTACGCAGATGAGCGGAGCGGCAAGTGATGCGCTGCGGGTATAATGGACAGCATTCAAACGGTGGGCACCGACGTGCCCGCAGGAGAGGAATGATCATGGGTAAGACTTTCAGCTTTGTCTCCGGCGCACTTTTTGGTGCCGCTGCCGGCGCTATTGTCGGCGTTGCTCTGGCCCCGCGCTCGGGCGCCGAGACCCGCGCCATGGCTGCCGATATCGCCAACGACGCCTGGGACAATATGCGCGACACCTACGAGCACAGCGCCGAGGAGGCCCGTGCTGCGGTGAATGACTTTGGCCCGATGGTCGACGCCAAGACCGACGACCTGCGCGCCAAGGTCGACCTGGCCCGCGAGCGCATGGACCAGCTGCGCGAGCAGCTCAACGACGCCATTTCGGGCGGCAACGTGACGCCTGCCGCCGACGTCGTGGTCGAGAACGCCGTCGAGGCTGATACCGAGGCTGCGGAGCCCTCGACCGAGGCATAATGCGCGCCGGGGATTTTGTCGGCGCCAAGATCTATCGCAAGCCTACTGAGGACAAGCGTACCAAAAAGGACGGCACACCGCGCAGCCCTAAAAAGCTCGGAAAGATTCACTTTCCGGTCTTTACCCCGGGCGGTACGCGCGTGGTCGGCTTTATGGTCCGCCAGTCCGATATCGCGGGTATGATCGAGCGTCCCGACCGATTCGTAGCGCTCGACGCCATTGGTGTCTACGAGGGCGCCATCGCGGTTGACGACGTCAAGGGCACCTACGATACCGCTGCGGCCAAGCGCCTCGACATCAACCTGGACGATTGCATCATCTGGGTCGGTATGGACGTGCGCACGGAATCGGGCGACGTCGTGGGCTATTGCTCGGACGTTGAGTTCAAGCCGCGCTCGGGCATCGTGCAGGCATTCTATGTGACCGCCGGTGCTGCTTCGAGTGTTTTGGTTGGTGACACGCAGGTGCCGCCGACGATGCTGCGCGGCTATGCGGACGGCGCGATGATTGTTTCGGACGAGGTCAAGTCGCTCGGGTATTCGGGCGGCGCCGCCGCAAAGGCTGCCGAGGCAAGCGTCGTGGTGGGCGATAAGGTCAAGAAGGGCGCCAAGGTGCTCGATGACAAGGGATCGGTTGCCGTGGACAAAGGCAGTCGCGCACTGGGCAAGCAGCTCGGCAAGACGCGCGGCATGTTCAAGGCCTTTAAGGACGAATACCAAAAGGCGAGCGGAGGCTCGTCAAAAGCTACAAAATAGCGACGTACCAAATGATGGGAGGCAAGCCGGAGACCTGTTGCTCCGGCTTGCTGTGTTTATGGGGGAGGGCACATGCGCCAAAACGGATCCAACTTAAACGGGCGTTCGGGTGCGCGTCCGACGGCGCGCCGCGACCTGGGGCAGCTGCCCAGCGGTCAGCGCAAGCGTCACCGTAAGCCCGGCGCGATGTATCTCAACCATAGCCGCGGCTTTAGCGACCGCAGTGCGCGCATCGGCAACAGCCGTACGCCCCGTCGTTCGTCTCGCCTGCCCTACGCGCTCATCGCCGTGGGTTGCGCGCTCGTGCTGTTTATCGCTGCCGTCGTGGGCTACGTCAACCGCAGTGTGGACGTGGAGCTCAACGGCCAGAAGACCGCGGTGCGTGTGGGCTCTACGCTGCAGAATCTCATCGACGACCAGGAGTTGACTGACACCTACGACGCAGGCGACCTGCTGGCCGTCGATGACAGCGTGCTCAAGCGCCATGGGGGCGAAAAGCTGTCGGTGAAGGTCGACGGCAAGCGCGTGAAGCAGGGCAAATGGGATAGCCGCGAACTCGAGGGCGGCGAGAAGGTGACGGTCAAGGATGGCCGTAACACTTACGAGAAGCACGAGGTTCAGGCTACGGTTATCGAGCCCAAGCTCAAGGTCGAGGGCACGGGCGCTATCGAGTATGTGCAGACATGGGGTGTCCAGGGCCGATCCGAGGTGTGGGTTGGTGAGCAGTCAGGCAAGACGCAAGACCGCGGCGAGGTTGTGCCCGCCACCGATTGCGTTGTTGCGTGCGCCAGCGTGGCGCCCAAGGGCAACAAAAAGTACGTGGCACTGACGTTTGACGAGGGTCCGAGCGGCGCCACCAAACAGATCTTGCAGGTGCTCAAGGAAAAGGGCGTCACCGCGACGTTCTTCCTTTCGGGCGATGCGGCCGAGGCCTCGCCTGCCACGGCCAAGGCGATTGTCGACGCCGGGTGCGAGATCGGATCCAACAGCTACAGCGACGATTCGCTCAAGGGTCAGGACCGTGAGGCGGTACGCGAACAGATCACGAAAGGCACCGATGCGATTAAGTCGGCGACCGGCGTGAAGACGATGCTGCTGCGTGCTCCCTACGCTGCCTTTGACGAACAAAACTGGATTGATGCGATGGACCTGGTCTCCGCCGTGGTCTCGTGGAATATTGACTCGGGCGACTGGCTGCTCAACGGTGCCGACGAGCAGGTCTCGACGGTGCTCGATTCGGTGACGCCGGGCAATATCGTGCTGCTCACCGATAGAGACGAATGCGCCGAGCAGACGCTCGAGGCGCTGCCGCAGATTATCGACGGCCTCATTGCCGACGGCTACAAGATCGTGACGCTCAGCGACCTGGTCAAGACGGACACGTCGCTGAGCAAAAAGCTCACCTCGCTGACGAAGGTCACCATGCCCAAGGACGCCGTGTTCCCCCAACTTGCCGAGGACGACGACACCACAGAGTAGTCATTGGGTAGTCGTTTAAGAACGTCCCCAACGGCTATGTCACGGATGCGTCAGCGTTTGGTATGCCTGCAATGTGCAGCGCATAAATTCGATGCCGCAGGGCGATGCTGATGCTATAGTTACTGCGGTTAATGAGGGCCAAGAGAAAGGTTACAGGTGAAATCCAAACCTCGACCATACAGTCGATGACCCCATGCAGGTGCTTTCTGCGCATGCACGGGGTGTAAGCGTCGAGCGGCGTGCCGCCCGCGCATGCGTATACATATCCAGAAGCCCCCGGACGCCGCACGCGCGGTCGCGTCCGGAGGAATAATGATGGGGAGCACCATTGAATTATCTGAGTGAGATGCTCAAATTGCCGGTCTTGGACGTCGACGGCGAAAAGCTCGGCGTGGTGAACGATTTTGGCATTGCTACCGGCGAAGTTTTTCCGCACGTGACGTCGCTCGCGTTCCGCGGACCCGGCAAGACGCCGTTTATGATTAGCTGGCGTAAATGGGTCGACCGTATCGACGAGACGGGTGTACACCTTAAGACGTCGGCCACCGAAATCCGTTTTTCGTACCTGCAGCCGACCGAACTCTTGCTTGCCCGCGATGTGCTCAACAAGCAGATTGTCGACACGCAGGGCATGAAGGTCGTGCGCGTAAACGACATCAAGTTTTCCATGTCGGGCGAAAATCAGCTGCGCCTGCTGGGCGCCGAGGTCGGTGCCCGCGGTCTGCTACGTGCCATCAGCCCCGCGCTCGAGCATATCGTCGAAGGCTTTATGAAGCACCTGGGCAAGCCGCTCAGCGAGGACATCATCGCTTGGTCCTACATGGACCTGCTCGACCGCTCGACCAAGAACATTCAACTCTCGGTGTCGCACAAGACGCTCGGCGAGCTGCACCCTGCCGACATCGCCGACATTATCGAGCAGCTCGACCCGCGCCTGCGTGCGCAGGTGTTTGCGCAGCTCGATACTGCCCAGGCCGCCGAGGCCATCTCGGAGTTCGATGACGACGAGCTTATGACCGAGATGCTCGAGGGCCTGTCCGACACCGACGCATCGTCGATGCTGGCCATGATGGACCCGGACGATGCAGCCGACCTGATCGACGAGCTCGATTATGAGAAGGCCGAGAAGCTCCTGCGCCTGATGGGCGTCAAGGAGGAGAAGGCGATTCGTAACCTGCTGGGGTATGAGGACAACACCGCCGGCCGCATCATGACCTCGGAGTTTGTCTCCCTGCCCGCCACGGCAACGGTCGGTGACGCCATCGAGGCGATTCGCGAGCTCGACGAGGACTTCGAGAGCGTCTACTACGTCTATACCGAGGATCCGAGCGGCATGCTGACCGGTGTGCTTTCGCTGCGCACGCTGATCGTAGCCGACCGCGACGCCACGCTGGGTCAGCTGGCCTATCGCGACCTGGTCTACGTGTCGCCCGACGAGGACCAGGAAGACGTAACGGACGAGATGACCAAGTATGACCTGGTCGCCATCCCCGTCTGCGACGAGAACCGCCACATCCTGGGTATCGTAACCTTCGACGACGCCATGGACGTTATCGCCGAGGAGCATCAGGAGGACCTGCAGATCGCCGGTGTCGGCTCGGGCGATAGCGCGTCCGACGACTCGACGAATGTGCTCAGCTGGTTCGTGCATCGCCAGTACTGGGTTGTTGTATGGGGCATCGCGTCGTGCATCATGGCGACCGTGCTGGGAACGGCGCTCGGTTCCGCGCATCTGGTGGTGTTTCCCATGTGCGCCATGCCGCTCGTGCTGCTGGCGGCCTCGCGCATGGTGTCGTTCGTCAAGAACTACTTCCTGGAGTATGACGGTCACGACGACGAGCCCAAGCCGTATCTGGGGTTCTTCTTCCAGAGCACGGGCATGGGCCTGATTCTGTCACTCGTGACCTACCTGTGCGCCCAGCTGGTGCGCACCGCCGCGTTCCCCGATGCGCCCATGTTTGAGGAGCAACTCTTTACCGGGTGCTTTAATATCGCTGCCATCATTTGCCTGGTTGGCAACATGAGCGCCGTGATTTACCTGATGGTGCTGTTCTGGCGTGACGAGCATGACCTCAACACGTCGGGCACCGCCATGAACGTTATTGCCGTCATGATCTCGTGCGTAGCGTACTGCGCCGCTGCGGTGCTGCTCACCATGTCGGTCATGGGTTAGGTGGTCGCGTGCAAAATACCAAGCAAAAGTCGGGCACCAAGCAAAAGTTGACCATCGCGGCCATCTTTGGCGCTATGGGTCCCGGTCTGCTGGCGGCGCTTTCGGGCAATGACGCTGGCGGCATTGCAACGTATTCCAGCGCGGGCGCCAGCTATGGCTACAAGATGCTCTGGATGCTTCCCGTCATGACTGTGCTGCTCATCGTGACGCAGGAGACCGCGGCGCGCTGCGGCTGCGTCACGGGCAAGGGCTTGGCATCGCTCATTCGCGAGCGCTTTGGCGTGCGCAAGAGTGTACTTGCTATGGCGGCGCTGTTGATCGCCAACACGGCTGTGACCATTTCGGAGTTTGCGGGCATCGCCAGCGGCCTCGCTCTCTTTGGCGTGCCGGCGAGCATCTCGGTGCCGTTGGTGGCGCTGCTGGTGTGGATGCTTACCATGTCGGGTAGTTTCCAGCGCATCGAGAAGATTCTGCTGCTGGTGAGCTGCGTGTTCGTGACCTATATTGTCGCCGCGTTTATGGCTGGCCCCAACTGGGGTGAGGTCGCGGTCGACCTGGTCGTGCCTAACATTCAAAATGACCCCAGCTACGTGTCGCTCGTGGTCGCGACGATCGGTACCACCATCGCGCCGTGGATGATTTTCTTGGCGCAGAACAACGTGGTCGATAAGAACGCGGGCGAGGACGATATCGTGCTGCAGCGCATCGATACCGTGAGCGGCTCGCTTGCCGCCGATGTCATTGCCGGCTTTATTATCATCACGACCGGCACGGTGTTGTTCCCGGCGGGTATTCAGATTAGCGATGCTGCCGATGCTGCCCGCGCGCTGGAGCCTATTGCGGGTCAGTGGTCTACGGTACTGTTTGCCTCGGGCCTGGTCGCGGCGAGCTTCTTGGCTGCCTGCGTGCTGCCGGGCGTTACGTCGAGCGCTATCTGCGAGGCATTTGGCTGGGAGCGCGGTGCCGACCGCAGCTGGGACGAGGCCCCGGTCTATCGCGGCATCATTACGGCCATCATCGGTATCTCTGCCGTGCTGGTGCTTATGCCCGGCGTCGATCTGTTCCAGATTATGATGACCTCGCAGGTCATCAATGGCGTGCTGCTGCCCGTGGTTCTGGTGTTCCAGGTGGTTATTGCCGCTGACCGTCACATTATGGGCACTAACCGCAACGGCCGCGTGTGGAATGTGCTCACTTGGGCGACTATCGGTGTGATTACGGTGCTGACGGTCGTCATGTTTGTTCTGCAGGCGATGGGTTACAGCGCTTAGCGCCTCTTTTGGACTCCAAACAGGCCGCAGCGATGGACTGCGGCCTGTTTTTTGCCCGCTATAGGGCGTTAGTTATGTGGCAGTGGACAAAAAATGCCAAATATGAGTACTGTTGCCTTGCCGATAGCATTTACGACCAAGAAAATAATGAACATAGTTAAGAATCTGTTTATTAAAAGCGGGTCTCCAAGTCCTAAGCCGGCCATTCTGGTCAACTGGAAGGGTCGCGCGCTACCGCATGAGCGCCATTTTGGGTGGTTTTGCCTGCTACTAAAATGGTAACAGTACTCATATTTGCCACTTTTTGTCCACGACCTCTTGGAGTCGGGTAGCGCGCAGAGATGTGGTGTAAGAGGCGGGGCATGCCCCGCCTCTTCTCTTTCTTGAAAGGGAGGGGACACCGCCTAGAATTCGTCGTTGGAGTAA
>DBGFLF010000121.1:0-3697 GCA_048528725.1 Collinsella sp. | reverse complement strand
TCAGGACCTCGATCTCGCCGGTCGCGAGCTTGGTGTTGGTGGTCTCCTCGCCACGGGAGCGCACGACGCCGTGGATCTTGATGGGCCACTCGGGACGCATGGTCTCGGCGATCTTAAAGGCGTCGCCGTCGGAGTGCTCGGGGTCGAAGGTGAGCTGCGTGATGCCCTCGCGGTCGCGAAGATCGCAGAAGATAAGGCCGCCGTGGTCGCGGCGACGGCTCACCCAACCGGTGAGGGTGACCTCTTCGCCCACGTTCTCGCGGCGAAGCTCGCCGCAGGTACGGGTGTGCATGGAATGCTCGTCGATGGGACGGGTCTGGCTCATACCAGTGATCCTCCTTTATGGATCTGTGCCGCCCCGTGTCGTTCCGGGCGGCGTCGTACAGATTTGCCCAGCCTGCGTAAACCGCGCAGCCAGACATGGCGTTCTATCTTATCGCACCTGTGTCGATGTGCCGCGGAAAAGTAGCTCCTGCCCAAAGACTTGACGGAGACGAAACAATTGACGCACCGCGGCCGTCGCCAACGCGCGCCACGTGCGACAATGTGCCCCAATACAACTGCGCTCGGAAAGGCCCGCCATGACTGCACGCCTCATCGTTATGGATATCGACTCCACGCTCATCAACCAGGAGGTCATCGACCTGTTGGGTGAGGAAGCCGGCGTAGGCGAGCAGGTAGCGCAGATCACCGAGCGCGCCATGCGCGGCGAGCTCGACTTTAAGCAAGCGCTCGAGGAGCGCGTGGGGCTGCTCGCCGGCCTGGACGAGAATGTGTTCGAGCGCACCTTTGAGCGCGTGACGTTTACCCCCGGCGCGCTGGAGCTTGTGCGCTCAGCGCACAGCAAGGGCTGGAAGGTCGGCGTGGTAAGCGGCGGCTTCCACGAGGTCGCCGACAAGATCGTGGCTGCCGCGGGTATCGACTTTTGTCTAGCGAACCGCCTGGAGGTCGTAGACGGCAAGCTCACCGGTAAGTTGGCGGCCGACATTGTGACCAAGGAGTCCAAGCTTATCCAGCTGCTGGATTGGGCAGTTGAGTGCGGCGTCGATATGGCCCATACCGTCGCGATCGGCGACGGCGCCAACGACATCCCCATGATTCAGGCCGCGGGCACGGGCATCGCGTTTTGCGCCAAGCCCAAGACGCGCGAAGCCGCCCCGTTTGCCATCGACGAGCGCAACCTAATGCTCGCCATGGACATCATCCTGCGCGACTAGTCGATCCGTCTAACAATTGAATCAGTCTGTCCTATAGTTTCCGAACAATTTTGTCTTAGTGTTCGGAAACATACCCTTTGAGTGCTAGACTTTGCGCCGTCGAAGGGAACATATATGGATAAGCGAGATCTTGAGCAATTGCTGAACGATGTTGCCGACGGAGCAGTCGCCCCGGCAGTCGCCCTCACGCGCATCCAGACGGCGCCAACCGCCGATCTGGGTTTTGCGCAGCTCGATCTTTCGCGCGGGGTGCGCCAGGGAGCCGGCGAGGTTGTCTACGGCGCCGGTAAAACCGCCGAGCAGATTGCCGCCATTATCAAAGCGCTGCGCGATGCCGGCCAGGAGCGCATCCTGGTCACGCGCCTGGATGCCGAAAAGGCAGCCTGCACCTCGGAGCTGCTCGACAACGGCATCGACCTGGGATATGTCCCGGACGCACAGCTCGCCCTCGTGGGCGGCAAGCCCTCCCCTACCGGCAACGGACGCATCGTCGTCGCCTGCGCCGGCACAAGCGACTTGCCCGTCGCCGAGGAAGCCGCGTTGACGGCCGAATTCTATGGCAACGAGGTCGATCGCCTCTACGACGTGGGTGTCGCCGGCCTGCACCGCCTGCTCGCTCATGCTGAGGAACTTGCCCAGGCGCAGGTGGTCATCGCCATCGCCGGCATGGAAGGCGCCCTGGCGAGCGTTATCGGCGGTCTTGTGAGCTGTCCGGTCATCGCCGTCCCCACCAGCGTGGGCTACGGCGCGAGCTTTGGCGGCGTGGCCGCACTGCTCGCCATGCTCAACTCCTGCGCCAGCGGCGTTTCAGTCGTCAACATCGACAATGGCTTCGGCGCCGCCTACCAGGCAAGTCTTATCAATCATTTGAGCGCCGGCACGCCCTGCGCCCGTTAAGGAGCATTCTATGTCCAACCATCAGCACACGCTTATCATCGACGGCACCTCGGGCATCAGCGGCGACATGACCGTCGCAGCCCTGCTCGACCTGGGCGCCAGCGAGGAGCACCTGCGCGAACAGCTCGCCACGCTGCCGGTCGGCGGCTTTGAGATTGCCGTCACCCGCGTAAACAAGCATGGCATCGACGCCTGCGACTTTGACGTTCAGCTGGCAGAGGAGCTCGAGAACCACGACCACGACATGGCCTGGCTCTACGGCAACGAAGCAGCTGCCGAGCACACACACGAGCATGAGCACCACCATCATGATCATGGCGGGCACGAACACGAGCACTGCCACGAGCATGACCATGAGGGCCACGGTCATGGCCACGAGGGTCACCATCACGCCCACCACCACCGTTCTTTGGCGGACGTCACCGCCATCATCGACGGCTCACAGCTAAGCGATGGCGCCAAGCGTCGCGCCCTTGCCATTTTTTCCGTACTCGCTGCTGCCGAGGCCAAGGCTCACGGCAAAACGCCCGACACCGTCCTGTTTCACGAGGTGGGCGCCGTCGACTCCATTGTCGACGTCTGCTCTGTCGCCATCTGCCTCGACGACCTGGGTATTGAGGACATCGTGGTCGAGTCGCTTTCCGAGGGCCACGGCACCATTCGCTGCGCCCACGGCCTCATGCCCATTCCCGTCCCCGCTGTCGTCAACCTGTGCCAGGCGGGCAATATCGCCCTCACGCCTGCACCGGTCGCCGGCGAGCTCGTGACGCCCACGGGCGCCGCCATCGTCACTGCTCTGCGCACGTCCGACCAACTGCCCTCACGCTACCGCATCGAAGCCGTCGGCTACGGCGCCGGCAAGCGCCCCTACGAGGGCTGCTCCGGGACGCTCCGCTGTCTGCTCGTTGACGCGGACGCATAGCCATGGATGCCCGCAAGGCCAAAAGCCGCGCCGCGATCGTCGCGGCGTTCTCCGAGCTGCTGCGCGAAGAGGACTACGGCAAAATCACCGTCGGCGACATCATCGCGCGCGCTCACGTAGGCCGCGCGACATTCTACGGCCTCTTTAAGAGCAAAGACGACCTGCTGTCCGAGCTCGTGAGCGACATCTGCACCCACGCCCTCGACGACGATGGCACACCGCTCGACGACCCATTCGTGCAGGTCGAGCATATCCTCAACAACCTCTGGGAGCGCCGTCAGGGCGTTCGAGCCCTCGTAGCCGGCGCCGGCTCACGCGTCTTCGCCGACTGCCTCCGCAAGACCATCATGTCACGAGCAGCCGAAACCGTCCCTACCGACCCAAACGGCCCCGCCGCCACCATGGACCGAAGCTTCCTACTACACCACATAGCCTCAAGCTTCGTAGCCACCGTCCAATGGTGGGCCTGGCACAACTTCCAAGCAGACAAAGCCGACGTAGCCAAAGACTACCTCTCGGCCATAAAGCCCCTCTTCAGCTAAGTAAGAAGCTCATCCCAAAGCATCGCCCCAACCCAGGCCGCCACGCACCCCAAAGTGTCACTCGCACCTCAAAGCGCCTAACAACAAAGTGCCCACCACATCCAAATTCAGATATATAT
>DBGFLF010000120.1:0-9912 GCA_048528725.1 Collinsella sp. | reverse complement strand
GAATGATCCATTTTCCTCCGTCTCCTTTGGATCACGGAAATAGCGGGCGGCGATGGAGCGAACCGCCTCGAGGCCGGGACCACCGATGCGCGGGGACGGCGAGGGTTCGGAGCTGCCGGGGCCTAGCTCCACTTCGACACGACCGGCAAGGTCCGCCCCGGCAACCGCCTCACGGCAGCGCGCCACAACGTCGGCCACGCTCGTGCCCTCGAGCATGCGGAAGTTGATGTTGGCCCACATATCCTGCGGCATTACGTTGGCGCCGGTGCTGCCACCCTCAATCTGCGTGGGTGCGCAGGTGGTCGTCACCAGCGGATAGAGCTTCTTGCTGGCGAGGCAATCGCGGACAATGGCGCCCCCGTTGGCGGCAATTTCATCCGCCGTGTAGAGCCCCAGCTCGACGAGCTGGGCGGCAAGCAAGTCGGTCACGCGCGTCGGCCACTCGATATCGCAGATTGCGGTGATGGCACGGCTGAGCACCTCAAGCGACGTGCCGCCGTAGGGGTTGGAAGAATGTCCACCCACACTCTTTGTCTTGAGCACAATGTCGGCATAGCCCTTCTCCGCGAGGTCGGCGTGCATGAGCCAACCCTCGCCCGCGCTGTACTCGGCAGCCGAAACGATGCGGTAGTCGCCCTCGTCGATCAGGTACTCAAGCTCAATGCCGCGCTCCTCGAGCGCGCGGCCGATGGCGCCTGCACCGTACTGCGTTGTCTCCTCGTCCTGGCCAAAGGCCAGGAGCAGCGTGCGCTCGTGCTGCCAGCCGTGCGCCAGCGCATACTCGACAGCCTCGAGAATGCCTGCGACCTGGTCCTTCATGTCGATCGCGCCGCGGCCCCAGATGTAGGTGTCGTCCACGTGCCCGCTAAAGGGGGCGTGCGTCCAGTCGGCCTCGGTACCCGGCACCACGGGAACCACATCCATGTGGCCCATGAGCATAACGGGCTTAAGAGCCGGATCGCTGCCGCCAAGCGTCACCAACAGCGAGTGGTCGACCAGCTCGACCTCGCCCGCCGCAAACACGCGCGGCCAAGCCTGCTGCATATAGGCGCACAGGTCGTCGAAGGGCTGCCAGTCCACCGCCCCGGCATCCATGCTCGAGATGGTCGGAAACGACAGCACGCGGCCCAAGCGCTCGCACGCGCCCGCCTCGTCTATATCGGCAAAATCGTCCTCATGCGCAAAGAAGCGCCAAACCTCGGCCATGGCATCCTTTCGATTGTGACGACAAAGGCCACCCCACGGGAGCGGCCCTGCAACGTAAGCGTTTGCGGTCGGTTATTTGTCCTCGAGATAACGAGAGAGGAACTCGCGGGTGCGCTGGTGTTTGGGGTTGCCGAAGAGCTCGGCCGGCGCGGCGTCCTCGAGCACCACGCCCTTGTCCATAAAGACCACGCGGTCGGACACGGTTCGGGCAAAGGCCATCTCGTGCGTGACGACGACCATGGTCATGCCGTCGGCCGCGAGCTTGCGCATGACCTCGAGCACCTCTCCCACGATCTCGGGGTCGAGTGCGGAGGTCGGCTCGTCGAACAGCATGATCTGCGGATTCATGCACAGGGCGCGCGCGATGGCCACGCGCTGCTTTTGGCCACCGGATAGGCGGCCCACGGCGGCGTGCGCGAACTTTTCGAGCCCCACGCTCGTCAGATGCTCCATCGCGACCTTCTCGGCCTCGGCCTTGCTCATCTTTTTGAGCGTGACGGGCGCGAGCGTGCAGTTGTCGAGCACATCCATGTTGTTGAACAGGTTAAAGCCCTGGAACACCATGCCGATGTCCTCACGCAGCTTGTTAATGTTGCAGCGCTCGGCCGTAAGGTCCTGGCCGTGGAACCAGATGTGGCCCGCGTCCGGGGTCTCGAGCAGGTTGAGGCAGCGCAGGAAGGTCGACTTGCCCGAGCCCGAGGCGCCGATAATGGTAACGACCTCGCCGGGGTTAACGGACAGGTCGATGCCCTTGAGCACCTCGAGCGAGCCGAAGCTCTTGCGCAGGCCCTCGACGCGGATGAGCGGCTCATTGGTCTGTGCGGCGGCCGCGGTGCCGGTAGTGGCGATATCTGCCATGATGATTCTCCTCGTCTTGAGCCTAGTTGGAGCTGGGCAGCGTTGCCGGGGCCTCGGCGCCGAGCTTTTTGCCAAAGGCCTCGAGCAGGCGGCTCGCCACGAGCGTCAGGATCAGGTAGACCACGAGCGCCACGCAGTAGACCTCCATCTGGCGGTAGTACACGCCGGCGACGGTGGTGGTGGCGTACATGAGGTCGAACACGCCGATGACCGAAAGCACCGACGAGTCCTTGATGTTGATGATGAGCTCGTTGGTTAGTGCGGGGATCGCGTTTTTAATGCCCTGGGGGAACACGACCTTGCGCATAGCCTGCCACTGCGACAGACCCAGCGAGCGCGCCGCCTCGGCCTGGCCGGGATCGATGGACTCGATACCGCCGCGCAGGACCTCCATCATGTAGGCGGTGGAGTTGAGCGAGATGGTGACGAGACCGGCGGTGAAGGTACTCCAAATCTGGTTGGCCTGGGCGGTCTCGAAGCCCATGCCGCGCAAAACGGTGAAGCCCGCATAATAGATGAGCAGGCCCTGGACCATCATGGGCGTGCCGCGCACGATGGTGGAGTAGATGGTCGCAAAGCCGCGGCCGACACTCTTAAAGAAGCGCACCAGGTCGTTGTCCACGCGATCGAAGGTCTGAATACGCAGGAACACAAAGAGCAGCGCCAGGAAGAATGCGATGACGGTGCCGAAGGTGGCAAGCGCGATGGTGATCTCGATACCGCGGATAAAGAAGTCCCCGCTCTTGTAGGTCATGTAGACCAGGCTCGACAAAAAGTCGCTGGGATTGGAGTCCGAGACAATACTCACCTGCACCAGGTCGATAAACGACATGACGCAACGGTCGATAAAGAAGATCGCCGCGATGGCGACCACGACATAGCTGCCCAGGCGCGCGCCGCGACGGAAGCGCTCGGAAGCAAACGGCGACGTTTCGCGATAGTCGCTCCAGTGCATGAGTTTGGTGGCCAGCGCCGCCGCCGACACGACGAGCCAGGCCCAAAGAATCGCCCAAAGGCAGTCCTGGAAAATGCTGGTGGGCGCCAAGAAGCTCAGCGGCGTGGGGTTACGTTGGCTAAACGCCAGGCCGAGCGCCGCGATAACACTCGTGCCCAGATATACATAGCGATGGTCGGCCTTGATAAAGGAGGCCAGACGATTGATGGTTTTCATGCTGCCTCCCTATGCCGGCTGACGATCGAGGCACGCGTCCCACATTTGGTCGCGTTCCTCTTGGCTAATGCCCTTGAGTGTCTTGTCGATGAGTTTAAGCAGCTTGTCCGAGCCCTTGCGGCAGCCGACGTTTGCCGCGACCTCCTGCTTAAAGCCCTCGCCCTCGGCAAAATGGATGGGGACGATACCGGGATTTTGGGCCATATAGCCCTTCTCGTTCTCGGTGTTATAGGTCACGGCATCGCACGTGCCCTGCAGCAGGTTCGAGAACACCGTGGGAACCGAATCGACCGGGTTCTTGTGCACAACGCCCGGGATCTCGTCGATGACGGTGTCGAGCATGGTGTCCTTTTGGCCGAGCACCGTGGCACCGCTAAAGTCGCTAAGCTTGGTGGCGTTTTGGTAGGGGGAACCCTCTTTTACGAACAGGCCAAAGTAGCCAATGAAGTACGGGTCGGAGAAGCCGACCGATTCCTCGCGCTCGGGCGTGGCGCTCATACCGGCGATGATGAGGTCGATCTGGCCGTTGTTGAGCGAATCGATAAGGCCCGAGAAGCTCTGCTTGACGGCAACGGGCTCGCCACCGAGGGCCTTGCAGACGATCTTGGCGATCTGCACGTCGTAGCCATCGGCATAGGCGCCCTGCACGTTGTCGATGGGGATGGTGAACTCACTGGCTTCGGAAACCTGCCAGTTGTACGGGGCGTAGGCCGCCTCCATGCCGATGCGGATCTTATCCTTGCCGATCACGGAATCGGACAGGTCGTCGCGACCGCCGCCCGTCGTGGGCTGAACCACCTTGAGCGTGGACGGGCGCTGACAGCCGGCGAGCGCGCCGGCGACGACGGAAGCGCTCGCAGCGAGAGCGCTACCCAAAAAGATGCGACGGCTGCATACCGGCTGGCGCTGCGCATCGCACTGTTGGGGAGAATGCATAATCTGCCTTCCCTGTTGAATCGTACGCTAACGACTTAACAGGATACCGCTCAGCGTCACTTCCAGCAGATGCATATATAAGATGCATATATACAAATTAACGAACTGAAAACGATTGGTAGTCGTTGGGGACGTTCTTAAACGACTAGTCAAACAAGAACGTCCCCAACGACTAGGCATGAAAAAGGCAAGGCATAGACCTTCTGGTCATGCCTTGCCTTTTGAATGACAAATTGTCGCTCTGGATGGCGCGCAGCGTCGACCGGCCCGCCGTTCGTCAGAACGGCGGAACCTCTAGAGCAAAGTGACGCTAAAGCTGCGGACGTCCGTCTCGCCCGGCGCCAGCGTGATGGTGTTGACCTTGTGCTCAAAGACGTCGTCCTCGGTGTCCATGGTGGTGTGACCGGTCCAGGGCTCGAGCGCCACAAACGGGGCGTCGTTGGCGGCAGACCACACGCCGATGTACTTAAAGCCCTCAAAGTCGATCTTGACGCCATGGCCCGACTTGCGACCGCGCAGCGTGAGCGTGGAGCCCGGGGTATCGGTGAACATGATGGCATCGTTATCGAAGCTGCGGTGCGTGATGGGCAGCACGTCCGAGTTATCGGGAGCCTTGTAGCTGTCCTCGAACGTCATGAGGCCATCGGGCGTGATGATGGGGGCCTCGTTGGTCCAAGCCTCGGTAAATGCCAGCTCGTAATCCTCGAATGCCTCGTCCTCGGCACCGGGAGCGGGCACGTTAAATGCAGGGTGACCGCCCACCGAGAACGGCAGTTCTACATCGCCGGTGTTGGTGACGGCAAAGGTCTGGGTAAGCGTGGCATCACCAGTCAGGGCATAGGTCATGTTGAGCTTAAAGTGGAAGGGGAAAGCCTTGAGCGACTCGGGCGTATCGGTGATCTCGTAAGTTACCGAGGAGCCGTCCTCCGAGACCTCGACCAGCTTGTGCTCGACGATGCGCGCGAGTCCGTGGCGCGGCATCTCGCAGGTGCCAGCCGCAGACGTCGCCGTGTTGTTGCGCAGTGAGCCCACGATGGGGAACAGAATGGGCGCATGCTTGCCCCAAAAGGCCGGGTCGCCCTGCCACAGATACTCGTTGCCGTCGAGGGCAAGGCTCGTGAGCTGGGCTCCCATGGAATCGATGGCCGCGGTGAGGCCGCCGCGCTTGATAGTGGTGACGGTGGACATGCTACTTCCTCCAAAAGTAAACAATAGTGTCGAGGGCTATTGTGCCACTCTTGGCGGCAAGGAGAAGCGGCAGGCGCAGTTATTGAGCGATTGCGTAAAGGTCGAATCCGCCCTGCGGCGTGCTGTCGACCGTATCGGGCGCCTGCGAGTTAAAGCTCACGGGAACCATGCGCTTTGAGGCGCGGAAGCGCGTGCCATCGGTGGCGACGGGCGGCTCGTCGACCGTGAGCTCGTAGTCGCCGGGCTTGAGTTCGATGCCGTCGCCAGCGGAGTTGACATATTGATACTCGTCAATCGCCTGCCCCCTGAGCGTGCGGCCCACGATGTGGATGAGCATCTGACTATCGCCGCGGGCGGTGTCCCACGTCGCGCCGTCCTTGACCTCGACCGACACATGCACCGAACGCGTGCGGCTGAGCGATTGCTCGACAGACATCTCGACCTTGGCGGCATCTTTGCGCTGTTGCTCCACATGGCTCCAGACATTTCCGATCGCCGAGCAAGCGATGACGCCGGCCATGAAGGCGATGAGGATGGGGCCGAGTGGTGAGCGGCGGCCCGCGTCTTCCTCGCGAGCCAGGTCGGGGCGATGCGTGGGCGCAGGCGCCTGGGCGCCTTGCGCGGGCACGTCGAGAATGCTGAAGGATGCCGTGCTGCCGGGGTCGATGTTATGGCGCGGCTGCGGGGTCTTGGCCGGCGAGATGGACATGTCGGCCGGCTCACCGAGTGTGGCCGTGGCATCGGCCTTAGCCTCGTCGGCCTCGGCCTGGGCCCAGGCCTGTTCAAAGGTTAGGGGCTCGGCGGCATCAGGCTCGACAGCGGCATCGTTGCCGGTCTCGTCCTCGTCGCTCGACACGTCACGCGACGCGGGCTCGTCCCACTCCTCGTCCGGAGCCTCGCCCTCGCTATACCACCATTCAAAGTTATCGATATCCATACGGGGCGCCCCTTAGGCCTCGCAAATAAACACTCGCTAGTCTTATACCCCCAGACGGCACCGAAGCTCACCCGCGCCGGACACGAAAACCGTCACAACATTCGACGTTTTTCCTCGTTTTCGAGATTTTCATCGAATGTTGTGACGGTTTAGGCGGCAGCCACGCCGCGAATGTGACAAAGGGACTGTCCCTTTGTCACATTCTGTTAGAGTTGCAGGGATTGAATCCCGCTTATTCACGCGACATTGGAGTGACAACCTTGACCGCCGCAACCACGCCAAAAAGTAAGTCAACCGCCGCCGCGCTCTCCCCCGCGCGCACCAAGCTCTGCCTGGCGCTGCTCGTGTTGTTAGGCTTTTCGCTCGGCTGTTCGGAGTTCGTGGTCATCGGCATCGAAAGTGACTTGGCGACGGAACTCGGCGTATCGCTTGCCACCGCAGGCCAACTTATTAGCGTGTTCGCACTGATCTACGCTATCGCGACGCCGGTGCTCGCGCTCAGCACGGGGCGCTTCCGTCGTTACCAACTGCTCGTGTGCTATAGCATCGTCTTTGTGCTCGGCAATCTGGTCATGGCGCTGGCACCCAACTTTCAAGTGCTGTTCGCCTCGCGCATCATCTTGGGCTCCGTCTCGGGCGCACTGCTCGCCGTGGGCGTGACGTATATCCCCGAGCTGCTGTCCCCGCAGCAGACCTCACTCGCCATCTCGGTGGTGTACGGCGCGTTTTCCGTGGCAATGGTCTTTGTCACTTCGATCGGCAAGTTTGTGGCCGACACGCTCGACTGGCACGTGGCCATGTACGGCACGCTGACCTTTGCCGTTCTGATCTGCGGAGCGCTCGTGATGTTTATGCCGCGCGCTGGGCAAACCGACGAGCCCGCCACCTTTCGCGAGCAGGCGGGTCTGCTACGCGAGCCGAGCATCGTCACCGGCATGCTCATCTTTTTGTTTGGCGTGGGGTCGGTCTACGTTTTCTATGGCTACGTGACGCCTTATCTTGAGCAGGTGCTGGGCATGGGCACGGTCGAAGCCAGTACCACGCTCATGGCCTACGGCGTGTTCTGCCTGATCTCGAACATCCTGGGCGGATGGATCGATGCGCGCTTTGGCATGAAGGCGCTGCTTGTGACGTTCGTGCTGCAGGCTGCGGCGTTACTCGGGCTGTTTGCTGTGGGCGGCACCATGCCGCTCGCGCTGGCCTTTGTCTTTAGCTTGGCGCTGCTCATGTACTTGTTCTCGGTGTCGTGCATCACGCACTTCATGGACGTGGCACGCAGCCGCCATCCCAAGTCGATGGTACTCGCAAGTTCGGTTGAGCCCATGGCGTTTAACGTCGGCATCTCGTTTGGCACCGCAGTGGGCGGCGCCGTGGTAAGCAGCATTGGCATTGCGCACGTAGGCGCAGTGGGTGCCGCGTTCTCGCTTGTGGCCTGGGTGCTTACGCTGGTGACGATTAAATTGGCTCACTGGGAGCGCAGGCGGGCAAGGGCGCAGGCGTAGATGCGATACTCGAGCTCGATGATGGCGATCGAAAGGAAACCGCATATGCAACGTGTACTGTTTATCTGCCATGGGAATATCTGTCGAGAGCAACATAACCGCTGATTATCAGGCATATTAACCATTCAAATCATCTGACCTACTACCTTTTTACTACTCATAGAGGCTCAGGCACGACAGGCCAGATGGTTCCGCTTTTCACAACAGCCTACTTTTTCGACCGTTCAACAGGTCAGTAGATTAAATTGCTTATCAGCATGCTAGAGTTGTACCTGCTACACAGCTCTAGCATTTTTAATGCTCGCGCTTCACAACCGAAGACACTCAACCAGCGACAAGGAGGGGTATTTGCCCTTTCTCCTTGCTGGTTCGTGCTATTGCGAAGCGCTCGGAGCTGTGTAGCAACTGTGGGTGGATACTCCTCCTTTTCGTTCTGCACATTCCGTACTTCGGATGAGCCTCCTTCCACGGTTCCCGTTACGCCAATGGAAGGATGATTTTTATGGCAAACAAAGCACCAGCACAATGCCCATCTTGCGGAGAGCGCACAGGTTGGAAATGCACAGGTGAATCTAATAAAGGCTTCAGTGTGGGAAAAGCCGCTGCTGGAGGTCTGCTTTTAGGCCCCATTGGCCTCGTGGGCGGAGCACTTGGCAAGAAGAAAAAGACGTATTACTGCCAGAACTGCGGATTCCGCGAAGACTACGATGCGTAAGGGATGACACCCATGACGGACGAAAACACTGACACCGAAAGTGAAAGCGCAAAGTTTGCAACGCGCTTTAAAAAGACATTGCTGGCTATGCTTGCCGTCTGCCTTCTTTGTGCCCTATTCATCACCAGCTGTGCTTGCATATTGAATTCTTTCAATGATTCGTCAAGCCCCTCTTCTTCTGCCGCCTATGACGAAGACGATGAGGGCTACGATGACGATGATGATTATTCTTCTCACTCCAGCTCATCATCGAGCACATTATTAGATGAGGACGATTGGGTTGATACGGATGACGGCAAAACGTATCTAAAGTCTGACTCGGAAGACGGTGGCACAGACTATATCGACACCGATGGGGAGTACGCCATTCATAAAAATGCTGATGGAACTGGAGCAATTGCTGACGGCAATGGCAACAAAGCCGTGGATAACGATGGAGACGGAAAGCTCGATTCCTATTCAACCGATAATGGAAAAACTTGGAGCAGCCTCGAATAGAATTGATCCAGAGGCAGTTCGGGTAAAACACCCTTCTGCATTATCCACCGAGCATTTCATGTTGAGCGGCACGATTGCAGCCAAAACTACAACCCCAGGGGGTCACATCAAAATCGGCCCCCTTTTTTATGCCGTCAATCTCTCGAAACACCCGCCCGACCTATGGCGTTATATAACGTCTGCCTCGAACAACCAACTGCCTCGCATATTTCGGTAATGGAGTAATCCTTGGACTGCCACATCTTAATTGCAGTATCCATATCCCTACGAGGCCTCCCCAATTTCTTGCCCCTGCGCCTCGCTGCCTCTAGGCCATCGTTCACTCTGCTACGGCACATTTCTACTTCAAGTTCGGAAAATGCAGCAACGATAGTAAGAAAAAATCTTCCCTGTGGTGTGTTTGCCTGAAATCCTTCTTTAAGACTCGTTAAGCCAACTCCCATTTCTTCCAGCTTATTAACGAGACTCAACACCTGCTGGGTTGAGCGACCCAAACGGTCAATAGAGACACACACCAATTCGTCCCCATCCTGAAGTTCGCTCAGCAACCTTTGCAACTCGGGTTTATTTTTTGAAGTACCGCTAACGCGCTCAAGAAAAATGAGTTCACATCCTGCATCTTTTAGCTGATCTTCTTGACGGTCAAACTTCTGGGCATCTTTGCCAGTGCTAACCCTGCCATAGCCATACTTCATTTGCTCCTCCTTTTTAGACTATATTATTAGACTAATTTAACTGGGCAAACATTGCAAGAAACAGCAGTCTAAAAATCAAATGTTTTTTAGACTTCGTTCTCTTTTGACAAAACTTTTTCTGCCCACATTCTGCTTAGTTTTAAGGCTGTTTGAATCCATCTTTTATTTCTTTTGTCAACTATCAAACAAGATTTTCCATATTTTCT
>DBGFLF010000119.1:0-2234 GCA_048528725.1 Collinsella sp. | reverse complement strand
TGGCGTCCCGTCTGGGGGCCGTGGCTGGCGATTGCCGGGCGACCCTTCGAAAGGGACATGACATGCAGCCCCTATAATACCGCGAAATGCACGGAATATTCGGCGAACGGCTCAGTTTTCGTAGCGAGATGCGCGGAACTTTCAATTGAAACGGTTTAACTCTATATTCTGTGGTCGTGCACTTCCGTAGAGGGGGTCCGTCTTGGGCAAGCTTTTGGTCAGCTTTTGTAAGCGTTGCAGGGGTTGACCTGTTGCAACGGTGCCGTTCGCCGCCTGTTTACTGCCTTTGGCCGCGCGAGCGAATTGTTTTGCGTGAATGTTTTGATGGCACGCTTCAATCGTGCTGTATTGGATGGCAAGCAGATCCCGGCGAAGGGAGCGCCATGCAGCGCGTTTGGAGAACGGTTACCGGCTTTTACCATGTCTGTGCCCGCGGTACGGGCAAGCAGCTCATCTTTGAGGGCGATGAAGACCGGTGGGAGTTCTTGGAGCTGATGCGTGAGTGCTGCCGCAAGGCGGGCGTGACGGTTATCGCCTGGTGCCTTATGGGCAATCACGTGCGTCTGGTGCTTGCAGATTACGAGGACGCGATGAGCGCGGCGATGCACCGGCTGCTTTTGACGTACGCGCGGCGGTTCAATAAACGCACGGGGCGCACAGGGCATCTGTTCCAGAACCGTTTTGACCGGCGCTCGCTCGATACCGACTGGCAGGTGATGGAGGCTATTCGCTCCGTTCACGCCGATCCGCAGGAGGCGGGCATCAGTCTCATTGAGCGTTATCCCTGGAGCAGCTTTCCGGAGCATTTGTGCGCTTACGACGGTGACGCGGCCGATGTCGCGAGGGGATTTTCTGATCCTTCTTGCGTGCTTGAGCTTTTTGGTTCTGCCGAGGGCTTTATTGCCTATTCGCTTTCGACGCCCGACGGCGGCGAACCGGCGCTGCGCGATATGAAAGAGACAGAGTGGGAACGCCACGCCTTTGCCGACAAGATGGCGAAGAGCCTCGGGGTTCCGCTCAATGTGGTTAAAACTGCACCGCCGGCGCAGCGCGATACCGTTATTGTTGGATTGAGCAATGCCGGCCTTACGGTGCGCCAGATTGAGCGGTATACCGGGATTGGCAAAAGTACCGTCTCTCGTATCGTGCGCGCCCGCGCGCGAACGGCGATGCGGGCTGGCGGAAACGTGATGTAAGGTCGCCTGTTCACCGCAGTTGGGGTCGTCCATACGCCGCAACCAGCGTTCAAAAGCTTGGTACGGTAACTGCACTTCTTAATATGCATAGAACAATCGTCATCTTGCATAAAATAACAGCTCAGTCCGGGTTTGCCCGTGCCTACCCCCGTCTGCGCCGTGCAAAAAACGGAGTTTTCAGCATCGTGGTGCTGTCGGCACTGCCGCAATCTTGCAACATACGGGTCCCGAAGCTATTTATGCCTTCCGATCCGCCTCCGAAGCGCATGTATGTGATCCCTGAGACCGCGATGCTTGTTCTAAAACACAATATATATGCGCCTGGAGACGTTGATTAACGCTTTCGATGCGTATACATACAGCTTGGCGTGCTGAATACTCGCAAAAATGCACGTCGCACCCTATGGGACCCGTCTGCGGCAGGCGCGAAGCGAGTCGGAGCTCAGCAGAACGGGGCTTGGCGCATTGCTTGGCGGGCCCGGGGCCCTGCCGCAGGCCTTTGGTGCTGTGGAAAACGCCCGTGTTCGCGTCTGGCCGTGTGGTAAATGACAGACGGGGCGCCGGGCGCGCTGATTTTGTGTGTTCGTGCTCATTAGGAAAACAGAGCCGCCCGTATTGGGCGGCTCGGCAATCAAAAACCTTGGATTCGGAGCATACGCTACTGGTTAGCTTGCCCCTCGAGCATGCCGTCGAGGGCGCGCCAGGCGAGCTCGGCGCATTTGACGCGGGCGGGCATGTGCGAGATGTCCTGGAGCTGGGCGGCTTCGTCCAGGTCTTCCAGGTCCTCCTCGGAGAGCTTCTCGCCGCGGATCATGGCGAGGAAGAGCTCTGCCAGGCGGCGAGCTTCCTCGACGGTCTCGCCGGTGATGAGATCGGCCATGATGTCGGCACTGGCCTGGCTGATGGCGCAGCCGTGGCCGGTAAAGGAGGCCTCCTCAATCACGTTGTTCTCGACACGCAGCTGCAGAGTGAGCTCGTCTCCGCAGCTGGGGTTGATGCCGTCGTGCTCGTGCGTGGGAGCATCCATCTCGTACTTGT
>DBGFLF010000118.1:0-3283 GCA_048528725.1 Collinsella sp. | reverse complement strand
GCAAGGACGTCGACGCACTCCTGAACGAATACGGCCAGGTCCAGGACCGCTTTGAGCACCTAGGCGGCTACGAGCTCGAAAGCAACGCCCGCAAAATCCTGTCCGGTCTGGGCTTTAAGGTCACCGACTTTGAGCGTCCCTGCTCCGAGTTTTCCGGCGGCTGGCAGATGCGCATCGCGCTCGCCAAGCTTTTCCTGCGCCACCCCGACCTGCTGCTCCTGGACGAGCCCACCAACCACCTGGATCTCGAGAGTGTCCAGTGGCTGCGCGGCTTTATCGCCAGCTACGACGGCGCCGTCCTCATCGTCAGCCACGACCGCGCCTTCATGGACGCCTGCGTCGACCACGTCGCCGCGCTCGAGAACCGCCGCGTAACCACCTACACCGGCAACTACAGCAGCTACCTCAAGCAGCGCGAGGACAACCTTGAGCAGATGCGCGCCAAGCGTGCCGCCCAGGAGCGCGACATCGCCCATATGCAGGTCTTCGTCGATAAGTTCCGCTACAAGCCCACCAAGGCCGCCCAGGCCCAGGAGCGCATCCGCAAGATCGAGCAGATCAAGAAGGAGCTCGTCATCCTGCCCGAGGGCCACAAGCATATCGACTTTAAGTTCCCCGACCCGCCGCGCTCGGGCGATATGGTCGTGGGCCTCGAGGGCGTCTCCAAGTCATACGGCGACAAGCACATCTACAGTGACATCGACCTCAAGCTCTACCGCGGCGAGCATGTGGCGCTCGTCGGCCCCAACGGCGCCGGCAAGTCCACCCTCATGAAGATCCTCGCCGGCCTGGAACCGCCCACCACCGGCACCCGCGACCTGGGCACCAACGTGGGTGTGGCCTACTACGCCCAGCACGCGCTCGAGGGCATGACCGAGTCCAACACCGTCCTGCAAGAGATCGACACCGTCACGCCCAAGTGGACCGTGCCGCAGCAGCGCAGCCTGCTGGGCGCCTTCCTATTTAGCGACAACGACTCCATCGAGAAGCAGGTCCGTGTCCTCTCCGGCGGCGAAAAGGCGCGTCTGGCGCTTGCCAAGATGCTCGTGGCCCCCGAGGCGCTCCTGTGCCTGGACGAGCCCACCAACCACCTGGACATCGACTCGGTAGACATGCTCGAGAACGCCCTGCAAAACTTCCCCGGCACCATCGTGCTGATCAGCCACGACGAGCACCTGGTACGCGCTGTGGCCAACCGCATCATTGACATCCGCGATGGCAAGGTCACGGTCTACGACGGCGACTACGACTACTACCTCTACAAGCGCGAGGACCTCGCAGCCCGCGCCGCGGCCGATGCGGCAGGGGAGAGCGCACCGGCCGCGACCAAGTCCGCTAAGGTCACCGCGGCCCAGCCCGACACCCCCGCCACCGCCTCCAAGCCCGCCGAGGGCAAAAAGACCAAGGAGCAAAAGCGCGCCGAGGCCCAGGCCCGCGCCGCGCTCAACAAAAAGCTCAAGGGCGTGCGCAACCAGCTCAAGAAGATCGAGGCCGAGCTCGACAAAAAGCGCGCCCGCTATGACGAGCTTATGGAATTGATGGCGAGCGAAGAGCTTTATGCCGATCAGGACAAGTTCAATGCCGCGCTGGGGGAATATAACGGCCTTAAGCAAGAACTGCCCAAGCTCGAGGACGAATGGCTGGAGCTTTCCACCCAGATCGAAGAGGAGACCGCGCGTGAATTCTCGTAAGGCCGCTGCCGTGGCGATGAGCGTCATCGCCATCGCCTGTCGCATCTGCGGCATCTTTATGAGTGCGATGACCGTGCTGCTGTGCTTTAGCGGCCTGACCGCCAAGCTGCAGATTGTCGGCTTTGTCGTTGAGCTTTCTCGCGCGCTGCCGAGCGCCATCGCCGGCTACGGCGTCATCACCTCGCCCTTTGGCGGCGTGTTCCGCTTGGATTACGCCATCGTGGCCGTCATCCTGTTTGTGGCTGACTACCTGCTCACGCGCGCCTCGCGCCGCGTCCGCTAGGGGAGCGCCATGTCCAGCAGCTACATCATGAACCTGCTCGCGAGCGCCGTCGCCGTCATTGTGGGCATCGTCATCCACGAGAGTGCGCACGCCGCCGCGGCCTGGGCACTCGGCGATAAGACGGCCCGATCGCGCGGTCGTGTCTCGCTCAACCCGCTCAACCACATCGACCCGTTTGGCACCATTCTCCTGCCGCTGCTCATGCTCGCCGCCGGAGGCCCGGTGTTCGCCTTCGCCAAGCCCGTGCCCGTCTACCTCAACAACCTCAAGCACCCAAAGCGCGACGAGGTCCTGGTGAGCGTGGCCGGCCCCGCATCGAACATTGCACTCGCATGCCTCGCGGCCGCCCTCATGCACGCAACGTACGGCAACCTCTACACCAGCATGTCCTTTGCCGTGGCGTCCCAAATCATGAACTTCGGCGCCACGTTTATCGTGGTCAATCTGTCGCTCGCGTTCTTTAACCTCATCCCGATTCCGCCGCTCGATGGCTCGTCGATCATTGTGCCGTTCCTTAAAGGCAAGGCTCTCAACAACTATTATCGTCTGCAGCAATACGCTATGCCCATCCTCATCCTAGTGCTGTACCTGCTGCCCATGTGGACCGGCATCGACGTGATCGGCCGCTATTTCGACGTTACCGTGTATCCGCTTGCTGAGCAGCTGCTCAACTTCGCAATCGCCAGCATCTAAGGTAAACTTACAGGTCGACCGTGCAAAACGGTCGCAACATGCACCCAAACCGCGCCGCGAAGGCGCCGTCAAAGGAGGTCGAAGATGTCGTATCGCGTGTCGACGCAGGTCTACAGCGGACCGTTCGACCTGCTGCTGCAGCTGGTAACCCGCCAAAAAGTAGATATCGGCGCCATCTCCATCAGCGAGGTGGCCGAGCAGTACCTTGCCGAGGCCGAGCGCATCGAGGCGCTGGACCTGGACGTGGCGAGCGACTTTTTGCTGGTCGCGGCAACCCTTTTGGACATCAAGGCCGCCTCTCTGGTGCCGCAGGAGGCCCCGCGCAAAGTCGATGACGATGACGAGTTCGACGAAGACCTCGAGGAGCTCAGCGCGCTCGACGGCGACGCCCTGCGCGAGGTCCTGATCCAGCGCCTGATTGCCTACAAGCAGTTTAAAGGTGCGGCTGCGGCCCTCGGTGCCCGCATACAGGCCGAAAGCCGCATGCACCCGCGTGTGGCCGGCCCCGATCCCGAGTTCCTGGGGCTCATGCCCGACTATCTGGCCGGCATTACCCTGCGCGGCCTCGCCGTCATCTGCGCCGACCTGGACGGCAAGCGACAGACCTTCCTGCTGG
>DBGFLF010000117.1:0-2790 GCA_048528725.1 Collinsella sp. | reverse complement strand
GCCCTGTCGATGAATCCGCACGTCATGCTCTTTGACGAGGCCACGTCGGCGCTCGACCCCGAGCTGGTTCGCGACGTCCTGGGCGTCATGCGCGACCTGGCACGCGACGGCATGACCATGATCGTCGTGACGCACGAGATGGGCTTTGCCCGCGACGTCGCCGACCGCGTCGTCTTTATGGACGGCGGCGTTATCGTGGAGGAGGGCACGCCGAGCGAGGTCTTTGACCATCCCAAGAGCGAGCGCACCAAGGCGTTCTTGGGCAACATCTCGTAGCCGGTTGATGTAACTGCCGTTACAAAAGAGCGGGGGCTGGACTTGAATCCAGCCCCCGCTCTTTTGTAGGGATGGGGATGCGCTTTGATGCAGGCTCTTTTGGAGGTCCTGGGTTCGTTACGCGAGCTCGGCTCCGAGGGCCTTGCAAGCGGTCTCGCTCTCGTCGTCGGGCGCGTCGTAGCAGATGGTGGAGTCCACGACGTTGACGCCAGCCTCGTCGGCGTCGGCCTTCCAGTTGTCCATCCACTCGCCCTCGGCCCACGAATAGGAGCCAAAGA
Source organism: Collinsella sp. (assembly GCA_048528725.1). GTDB lineage: Bacteria > Actinomycetota > Coriobacteriia > Coriobacteriales > Coriobacteriaceae > Collinsella. The sequence continues at coordinate 2,236 of DBGFLF010000117.1, read as the reverse complement.
GGACGACCTTCTTGTCGTCGAGAGTCTCCTTGACCTCATCCCACATCGGCTGGAACTCATCGTACTCGAGTTCCTCGGAGCCCATGGCTGGGCAGCCGAAGGCGAAGGCATCATATTCAGCGGCCTTGTCGGCAGAGAAGTCGGCGCAGGGGATGACCTCAGTCTCGGCACCCGCGGACGTGGCGCCTTCGGCGACGAGGTTTGCCATGGCCTCGGTGTTGCCCGTGCCGCTCCAGTAGACGACGGCGATCTTGCTCATATGTCTTCCTTTCGGTTGTGCGGCGTGCGGCCGCGTTTTGTATGCTCTATCGGGTTGCCTGGACAAGTTGTCCCAGAGTGCAGCCCTGTTGATAGATGTAGGTAAGGTATTGCGTGCATGCGCGATAGGAATCGAAGGTCGTGAGCGCCTGCTCAACGTTTGTGTATACCTTCCATGCGCCAAAGACCTTATAGTTTTCGCCGTGCTGGACGATAAACTGATGGACATCTTCGTAGGGATAGCCCAAAAAATAGCCAATTTCGTGGGGGAACTCGCACGTGCAGCCCGTATCGCAGTGCCTATTTCGCGCGAGTGCGCAGACGCTGCCGTCATAGGCACTTTCTGCGGCATTGCTGCTTGCCAGCGTGATGCGCGCGGCGAGATGCACCAAGGATGCGGGCAGGTTGTGGACATCGTAACCTTCGGTGACAAGCGCCGTCATGGCGCGGGGGTCGGAGAGGTATCGCATAAGGTCCGCAGGGCGGTACACATAGATGAGCGCTCCGCAGGGGCGCCAGACCAAAACGCTCATATGGATCCCGAGTGGCTGAAGCTCGCGGTTGCATTGGGCTATGACGGCGAGCAGGCGAGAGCGTCGCTCTTCGATATGGGCAGCGCCGGGTTTTCCGTTTTGGTTGGCGTAAACGCCGGGATAGGTAAAGAGTGAAGCCGGCTTGATACCTGCGAGCGTAGGGGAGCAGTTGCGCACGACAGCCGTTTGGTATGTTGGGATGTCAATGGTTCGAGTCACGATGCTCCTTTCGGGTCCTCAGTTGTTAGCCTAGGAAAACTTATACACGAAAGTAAGCCATGGTCAACAAAAAAGTTTGAAGAGGGAAACTAATTGACCGAACGGACACGATTTTGGGTTAAGATGGGGACACCCCATGGGGGTATCTAGATAGTGCTACTTGAAAGGGGAACGCATGAGCGACTTGCTCAACCCTGCGAATCTCATCGTGTTGGCCGTCATTGCCGTCGGCATGTTTTTTGGACTGCGTCGCATTGTCGCTTCGACACACGGAAAGAGCTGCTGCAGCGATGGCACGAGCGGTAAGAAGGCCAAGAAGGTAGTGGTTGCGGATACCGATCCGTCCCACTACCCCTATAGCGATGAGCTGCTCATCGGCGGCATGAGCTGTGACGGCTGCGCTCAGAACGTAGCCAATGCCCTCAATGCGCTGGATGGCGTGTGGGCAACGGTGACGTATGCGGACCACACAGCGCGCGTGCGCTCCAAGCGGCCGATCGATCGCGGTGTCCTTGAGGCTGCCGTGAGAGATGCGGGTTACTACGTCATGACGCTGTAGGCCTTGCCTTGGATGCGCGTCCTTGTCTAGGCTCGTCCGCGTAGCTCGATGTCCTGGATGTCGTCGAAGTCGATGGCTATGTCTCGGAGCTTGAGGAGCTTGAAGGCGGGGAGCGCCTCGTCGAGGATGCCCGTGCGAGTGCGATAGCCGTATGTATCGTAATAGGTGACGCGCACTAGGTCGCCGCGTTTGAGGCCCTCGAGCTTTTTCGAAAGCTCGAGGGCTTTTTCTTCTGTGAGTTCGCATTTGGGCTCAACAGTGATCTCTTGTTTGCGCACGAGCTCGTAGTATCCCGTGAGGGCGGCAAAGGGCATAAACTGCGCGGCACGGCCGGCGCGGACGGCGCCGTTGGCGGTGAGTTTGGGGTCGGCGGAGCGACGTCTTCCCTCAGGGTCCGCTAGACGTTCAAAAGGTGTCGGTGGCCGCATCGGCTGTTGTTGGGGCTTAGGCACGGTGTCCTCCTACCTGATCGTTGCGTTCGCGTGCGGTGGCGCCGGCGGTAAAGCTTAATCCCTTGACGAGCGCGTTCTTGCCGTACTTGCCTTTCACAGCCAGGACGGCGCGCGCCAGGTCGCGCTCGCGCTCATCTGCCTCGATATCGCTAAATAGATCGATGGTGGCAAATTCCTCGGGCATGAGGTTGCCAAAGCCCAGGTTGATGCGTTTG
>DBGFLF010000116.1:0-4687 GCA_048528725.1 Collinsella sp. | reverse complement strand
CTCTCTGTCGCATTTATCGGCACCGGAATCATGGGTGCCCCCATCGCCGGCCACATCCTGGATGCCGGCTATCCCGTCACGGTCAACAACCGCACCAAGTCCAAGGCCGCCGCGCTTATCGAGCGCGGTGCCGTTTGGGCCGATACGCCGGCCGACGCCGTGGCGAACGCCGATGTCGTCTTTACCATGGTGGGCTATCCCTCCGAGGTCGAGGAGCTCTACCTGGCGGGCGACGGCCTGCTCGCGTGCACCAAGCCGGGCGCGGTGCTGATCGACCTCACCACGAGCTCCCCCGAGCTGGCGCGCGACATTGCCGAGGCCGCCCAGGTCTCCGGTCGCATGGCGTTTGACTGCCCCGTCACCGGCGGCGAGTCGGGTGCTATCGCCGGCACGCTCACGGCTATCGTGGGCGCCACCGAGAACGACATTGCCCCGGTCCGCGATATCCTTTCCACCTTTGCGGCCAACATCTGCTGCTTCGATGGCGCCGGCAAGGGCCAGGCTGCCAAGCTCGCCAACCAGGTGTCGCTGGGCGCCTGCATGGTCGGCATGGCAGACGCCATGGCATTTGCCGAGCTGAGCGGCCTTGACCTGGAGAAGACCCGCCAGATGATCCTGGGCGGCACCGGCAAGTCCGGCGCCATGGAGAGCCTTGCCCCCAAGGCGCTCGACGGCGACTACAAGCCCGGCTTTATGGTCGAGCATTTCATTAAGGACCTGCGCCTGGCCCTTGCTTACGCCGACGACCGCGAGCTCGCGCTGCCCGGCGCCGACGTCGCCTTTACGCTCTACGACATGCTCGACGCCATCGGTGGCGCCAAGCTGGGCACCCAGGCCATCACGGTTCTCTACAAGGAGGAGGCCGACGCCATCGCCGCCGGTCTGGACTGGTCGCAGTATCGCCCCGAGGAGCATGGCGCTCACGAGGAAGGTTGCGGTTGCGGCGAGCACGGCGAGGACCATGAGTGCGGTTGTGACCATCACCACGGCGAGGACCACGAGTGCTGCGGCGGCCACGGCCATGACGACGGCCACCAGTGCTGCTGCGGCCACCATCACGAGGAGTAGCGCCCATGAGCTGGACGTTCGTGGTGCTTGCGCTGGTGCTCTTTCTCTTTGCGATCTACATCGGCTTTTTGTGCGGCCAGTGGGCGTGCGAAAAGCGCGTCATCACCAAGCGCGACTACTGGATTGCCAATTTTGCAGGCGCGGCGGCAGTCGTCCTGCTGACCTGGGTGTTCTCACTGTTCCCGCTGGTTCAGTTTGCGCCGATCGGCTGGCTCGGCGGCTTTATCGCCGGCCTTAAGATGAGCTTTGGCGAGTCCGTCGGCCCGTGGCGCAAGCACGACGAGGTCTTTAACGTCAACAAGGCTCACCGCGCCGCCGCCGACGCGGGCGACGCCGAGGAACGTCGCCGTGCGCGTCGCAATGGCGCGGCCGACCGACAGCTCATCTCGGTCACCGATGACAGCAAGGGTGCTGGCAAGCACGCTAAGAAATAGTAAGAAGAGGTAACTATGGCAGAAAACAAAGACGAACAGCTCACCGACGAGGAGCTGGCACAGCTTCAGCTGGCAGAGGAGAACGAGAACGCCGTCGACCGCCTGGTCCAGGAGCTCGGCTGCCCCACGCGCCGTATCCGCCAGTTTGCCGCCCGCGTGCTGCACCTGCTTGCCGAGCGCGATCCGCAGCGCGTCGTGCCCTGCGTGCCCGCGCTGATCGAGGCGCTCGACCGCCCCGAGGCGCAGACCCGCTGGGAGGCTCTCGATGCCCTGACGGCGCTCGCCACCACCTGCCCCGAGCAGCTGGGCGATGCCTTTGAGGGCGCCGAGACCGCACTGTTCGACGAGATTTCCTCCACGCTGCGCTATGCCGCCTTCCGCCTGCTGTGCGTGTGGGGCGCCACGAGTGTCGAGCGTTCGCGCGAGGCTTGGCCCATCCTGGACGAGGCCATCCAGTGCTACCACGGTGATCTCGAGTATCGCGACATGCTCGGTTGCCTGTACGAGTTTGGTCAGGGCGAGATTGACGCCGAGGTTGCCGAGAAGCTCGCGCTGCGCCTTAAGTTCGACGCCGAGAACGGCAAAGGCAGCTATCTCAAGGCCCGTTCGAGCGAGATTTGCGAAATGCTTGTTAAACGTTTTGGCCTGGATCTCTCCAAAAAGAAGAAGCGTGCTAGCGTTAAAAAATCTGACGACGCCGAAGACGAGGAGTAACAGATTATGGCGCACGATGTAGTCCTGATTCCCGGTGACGGTATCGGTCCCGAGATTACGCAGGCCATGCGCCGCGTGGTCGAGGCCACCGGTGTCCAGATCAATTGGAACGTCCAAGAGGCCGGTGCCGGCGTCATGGACGAGTTTGGCACGCCACTGCCTCAGCACGTGCTCGACGCGGTCGCCGAGACCAAGGTTGCTATCAAGGGCCCCATCACCACGCCGGTCGGTACGGGTTTCCGCAGCGTCAATGTGGCCCTGCGAAAGCACTTCGACCTGTATGCCTGCGTGCGCCCTTGCCTGTCGCAGCCGGGCGACGGCTCGCGCTTCCGCGACGTCGACCTGGTCATCGTGCGCGAGAACACCGAGGACCTCTACGCCGGCATCGAGTTCGATGAGGGCACTGCCGAGGTCGAGGGGCTCTCGCAGCTTGTCGAGCGCTCGGGTCAGAAGACCTTCGCCGCTGATTCCGCCATTTCAATCAAGCCGATCTCCATCGCCAAGAGCCGCCGCATTGTGGAGTATGCCTTTGAGTACGCCCGCCGCTGCGGCCGCAAAAAGGTGACGGCCGTGCATAAGGCCAACATCATGAAGGCGACCGATGGCTTGTTCCTGCGCGTGGCGCGCGAGGTGGCCGCCAACTATTCCGATATCGAGTTCAACGATAAGATCGTCGACGCCACCTGCATGGGCCTGGTCCAGAACCCTAACGACTTCGATGTCCTGGTTCTGCCCAACCTGTACGGCGACATCGTCAGCGACCTGTGCGCCGGCCTGGTGGGCGGCTTAGGGATGGCCCCCGGCTCCAACATCGGTGCCGACTGCGCCATCTTCGAGGCGACGCACGGCTCCGCGCCCGATATCGCTGGCCAGGATATCGCTAACCCCACGGCCGAGATTCTGTCCGCGGCTATGATGCTCGATCACCTGGGCGAGAACGACGCGGCCAATCGCATCCGCGCCGCCGTTTCTGCCACGCTCGACGAGGGTGAGCAGGTTACCGGCGACGTTCGTCGTGCCCAGACCGGCTCCGTTGAGGGCGCTGTGGGCACGCAGGCCTTTGCCGATGCCGTTATCGCGCACCTGGCCTAAGGCATGCAGACTGCAAACGCCTAAATAGTACTTAAGTGTTTGCGTATAACCTGAGAATCAATACGCCCGGCGCTTTGTCGGGCGTATTCTATTGCGGACTATGTTTCCTAACAAGGAGTAACTGATATGGGTCTGATTCAAAAGAAGGACGAGAAGGACGAGATCGACGGCATCCAGATCATCGAGCGCGGCGAAGGCCCCGATGGTGATGAGGAGGAGAAGATCGATCTGGTCGCCGGTACGTCTGCCGAACATATTGCCGCCGGTACGACGGCCGAGGAGGAGGACGCTCGCCTGGAGGCAAAGATCGCCGCGGACGCCGCCGACGAGAACCTCATGCCCGAGGAGCAGGACGAGGACGACGACTCCGACGCGGACGACCATGCATCCAAGCACAAGAAGACGATGATTGTCACCTTTGTGGTCGCTATCGTGATTGCTGCCGTGATTGGCTTCTTTATCGGCAACGGTGGTTTTGGCGGCAAGGGCGTCGGCTCGGCGACCCTCACCGAGGACCAGCTCGATTCGACCGTGGCAAGCTACAGCTACAACGGCAAGAAGAGCGACATCACCGCGCGCGAGGCCATTGAGAGCCAGTACAGCCTCGACACCGTCAAGGATGGCGATGGCAACTACACCGCTCCCTCTGCCGACGTCATCCTGTCCTACGTGCGCAACAAGATTCTGCTCGATGCTGCCGAGGACGAGGGCATTACCGTTTCTTCCAAGGAAATGAAGAAGTACGCCGAGGATTCCATCGGCACCTCCGACTACAAGACCATGGCCACGCAGTACGGCGTGTCCAAGGACCAGGCCAAGCAGATCGTCCGTCAGTCCGCGACGCTGCAGAAGCTCTACAAGAAGAAGGTCGGCGACAGCTCCGCAAGCATGCCGACCGCTCCGACCGAGCCTGCTGATGGCAACGAGGAGACCGCGAGCAAGGATTACGCCGACTACATCATCAACCTTGCCGGTGACGAGTGGGATAGCGAGAAGGGCACCTGGAAGGATGCCGACAGCACCTATGCCAAGGCCTTCGCTGACGATGCCTTTACGGCCGATAGCGCTACCTACAAGCAGGCCATGACCGCCTATTACACCGCCTACCAGCAGTACTCTTCGCAGGCTTCGAGCGCCAGCTCCAAGTGGACCGAGTATGCTAACGGCCTCTATGCCAAGGCCAACATCAGCATCTACGGCCTGTTTGCGTAAGGTTTGCCTGCACTACTGCGCGCTAACCGATCTACCTGATTGAGCCCGTGTTAGCGTCGGAATAATTTAGCCAAATATAGTCGGCCGAGATTGACCAATCCCGGCCGACCCATTTTAGCCAACACGCCCGCATCTATGTCTTTCCTATCGCTTCCCTACATCCCCTC
>DBGFLF010000115.1:0-3584 GCA_048528725.1 Collinsella sp. | reverse complement strand
AACCGGCAGGACTGATGGAGTTGACCGTACTCTTTAGGTTCTCCGCACCTTTACCTTTGCCCTTGCTGCAGAGCGTCAGGTCCTTCATGGTCTGCGAGTAGTTGTAGGTGTAGCCGCCTTTGCGATAAGTGCCGTTGCCGACCTGATTAGTCATATCGCCCGAAAACTTTACGATGGCGACCTTGTGCTGCTTGGACTCGTCCGAAATCTTTGCATTCTGCTCCGCAATGGTGTCAATAAAGCCATTGGCGGCCTTCTTTAGCGCTTTGATACGCTTTGTGTTGTCGCTCTTACCCATGGGGTCATCCATCGACCCAGAAGCATCCAGCACCATCACGATGTCGAGCGGCTTGCCGGAAATCGTTGTATCGGATGTCGAAGAGATGGCAGACAGCGTGGTCAGGAAATCTGACTTTCCGTCCTTGACCGCCTTGACCGTCTTGTCGGTCCAGATTCGGCCGACGTTTTGAGTTGTAGTTTCCTTGCCGTCAATGCCGCCGGCCCAGTACTTCCAGTGGTCGCTGGTGTCGTAGTCGACGATCTTTTCACTCGCCGTCGGTCCATCCATTCCTGTGCTGGACCTGGCGTTGGCCTCGGGCAGCATGGCGAATGCTGCGGCTGGCAATACCAGCACTACGGCCAGTATCACCGCCAAGAGACCCCTCGTGTACCTGCTCATCGTGTCTCCCTTCTCGCAGGATCAGACCTTGCATCAGCCTAAAGTTACGAAATGAGACACAATTAGGGCAGGTGACACACGTTCCAGATTCAGTTTTGGGCGTGAGACAAATGTCTCACCAAAGTTGAGACACGGCGTTTTCGCAGGAAAACAGGTGCGACTCGGAGCCGACAGGCCAAAATGATCCGTTTTCCTCCGTCCCCGGGGGATCAGTTGGCGATGCCCGCCACGAAACTGGTCCATCTACTACGTTTGACCCGATACCCCTGGCTATAACCGTGTTTCACGAAAAACCGCAGGCGTTCTACCTGCGGTTTTGTTTTTGCGTTTTTTGCCATGGTTGAGAGCAGCGGCTCAAACGTAGTAGATAGGCCCATTTCGTGGCGGACGGGTCGCGCGGGCGCCCTCGCGAGGCCAAAATGATCCGTTTTCCTCCGTCCCCGGGGAATCAGGGGCTGCTACGGATATGGTGCCATTTCAAAAGTATGCCGGATTACGGGGCTAAAGTCAGAACCCTCATCCATACCTGCGATTTCTAAAAAATGGCAAGCCGTCTACCTGCGGTTTTGGTTTCGCGATTTTCGGTATGGTTGGGGGTTCGCTCTCCAGCCCCGTAAACCGGCATAGTTTTGTTCGCGGCGGCCTGACCGCGCGCTCAAGCGCGGGGCCGGTGGGGCATTTTTGCCCCTCCGGCCCCTATTCCAGCGCTATTCCGGCTTGGTTTCTACCGTGGGAGTCTTATCCGCCGCGACTGGGGTGCGGGCGGTGTCCATACTCAGGCAGTGCTTGGGGCAGCTTTCGATGCACTCGCCGCACACCACGCAGGCATACGGGTCGATCGACCACGTTCCACCCTTGCGATCGACCGCGAGCGCGCCCGCCGGACAGCGACGTGCACACATGCCGCAACAGATGCATACATCCATGTCGTTGACGATATGCCCGCGCAGGCGCTCCGGCACCGCGAGTTCCTCCTGCGGATAGCACACCGTTACCGGCTGCTTGACCATAGAACCCAAGGCCGTCTTGGCAAATGTCAGCAAACTCATGCCGCGCCTACCTTTCCGTGCAGCTAATGCAGGGGTCGATGGTCAGGATAATCATAGGGACATTGGCAATGAGCACACCCTGCAGCGCATGCGTCAGACCTGCAAGGTTTTGCGACGTCGGCGTGCGCACACGGAAGCGATCAAGGTTCTTGGTGCCGTTGCCGCGCACATAGTAGTACGCCTCGCCGCGCGGCTGCTCAATCACGACCTCGCCGCGCGCACCGTCGGCCGGCGTGAGCTTGGTACGCCCGCCGATACCGTCGTGCGGAATCTTGTCCACAAGTTCCTTGATAATGTCCATGGCCTGCGTGACCTCGGCGCAACGCACCTGGCAGCGGGCATAGCAGTCGCCGTCGGTCGCCACGATGGGCTCAAACGCGGCCAAGTCCGCATAAGCGCCGTCGCCAAACATGCGCACGTCGTAATCCACACCCGAGGCACGCCCGAACGGGCCGACCATCGAAAGCTCCAGCGCGTCCTTCTTGCTGATCACGCCCACGCCATGCAAGCGCTCGCCGCAACTGGCATCATCCAAAAACGTATGCACCAGGGCCTCGTAGTCGGGGCGCATGGCATCGAGCGTCTGGACGATTCCCGCCAACTCGGAGTCCTCGATGTCGTGCTTAAGGCCGCCGATCTCGTTGATCGACAGAATCACACGACCGCCGCAGGTGCTCTCAAAAATCTTGAGGATCTGCTCGCGCAGGGTCCACGAACGATAGAACAGCGCCTCAAAGCCAAAGGCGTCGGCGAGCAGGCCCAACCACAGCAGGTGCGAGTGGATACGCGAAAGCTCATGCAAAATGGTGCGGATATACTGCACGCGGCCAGGAACCTCGATGTCGAGCATACGCTCGCAGGCGCTGGCATAGCCGCAGCTGTGACCCACGGCGCAGATGCCGCAGATGCGCTCGGCGATGTAGCCAAACTGATGCATGTCACGTTTTTCGGTGAGCTTCTCGAGTCCGCGGTGAACGAAGCCGATCTGAGGAATCGCCTCGATAACGCGGTCGTCCTCGAGCACCAGGTCCAGGTGAAGCGGCTCGGGCAGCACCGGGTGCTGCGGGCCAAACGGAATAACGGAGCGATGTGCCATGGACCTTACGCCTCCTTTTTCTGCTTGTCGCGGGCGGCCTTGGCGGCAAGCGCCGCGCGGACCTTGGCCGCTTTCTCGGGATCCATGGCGGCAAGCTTTGCCTCCATCTCGGCGGCTTTGAGCGCGACCTTGGCAGCAGCCTCATCATGCTGAGCATCGGAGCCGGCAGCCGCAGCGGGCTGGGCAGCGGCGGCGCCCGCAGCATCGCCAGCGTCCGCAGCACCTTCCCTCGCTGCAGCTGCAGCGGCCTTCTCGGCCGCGGCCTTGCGCGCCTTGGCCTCGGCGGCGGCACGGACCTTCATGGCCTTCTCGCGCGAGGCCTTCACCTCGGGCGTGATAACGCTCATGGGCTCGGCAGTCGAAACCTGGTAGAAAAAGCCCTTAAAGTCGATCTGCATGTCGGTGATGGCAAGACCAAATAGGTCGTGCGCCTCGTTTTCAAACGGGAACACCGCGGGGTAATACGAGCTGATGGACGGAATCTCCTGGTACTGGTCGATGCCCTCAACCACCAGGTTTTCGATCGCATAGCTGCCGTCCTGCGCAATATGCTCCTGAGCAGCGCGAACGTTGATAAACGTATAGAGCAGGCGATACGTGCCGTCGTCAACGTTGCGCTCGGCGTGCATTTGCACAAAGCGCGCGCCGACGCCCTTGAGCGCCTGGACATGCGACAGGAGCCCGTCGATCCCAACGGTGGTATAGATAGCCTTTTGCATTACTCGGCCTCCTTTGCAGCGGCGGGTGCGGCGGGCGTCCC
>DBGFLF010000114.1:0-2468 GCA_048528725.1 Collinsella sp. | reverse complement strand
CGGATTCCGTGCCGACGGATGCCGGAGCCGGCCTGCCGCGAAAGGCGGGGTCGATCGCTGTGAGCAATAGCGGATATGGGCGCTACGAAGGCGAGCTTGAGATTGCGCGGGTCGATCTTCCCGGTGACGAGCGCATGAACGTTGCGGGCCATATCACGCCCGAGGCAATGGAGCTGCTGCCGTTTATCAAGCGCGGATTCGGGGTACGGTTCGTTTAACGTGTGACCCGCGGGCTACAATTGGCCCATCATACGAAGGCGCCTCGTGTGGCGTGTGCCTGCGTTGGCCGATCTATATTCGGAGGATTCCCATGACCGTACTGTTTGTTGAATATTCCAAGTGCTCGACCTGTAAGAAGGCCAAGGCATGGCTGGACGAACATGGGGTAGAGTACATCGACCGCGATATCGTTTTGGACAATCCCACGGCTGATGAGCTTGCGACCTGGATTGCTCGTTCGGGGCTGCCGGTGCGGCGTTTCTTTAATTCGTCGGGCATGAAATATCGAGAGCTGGGCCTGAAGGCGCGTCTGGATGCGGGCATGACGGATCGGGAGTGCTACGAGCTGCTGGCGACCGACGGTATGCTGGTTAAACGCCCGCTGCTGGTGGGCGATGACTTTGCGATTCCAGGCTTTAGGGAATCGGCTTGGGCCGAGGCGTTGCTGTAGCGGCTGCGGAAAGTGCGACCCGGAATTCGCTTCCAGAATGGGATGCACTTTCCCAAAGTGGCCGGTTGCGGAAAGCACGTCCCATTCTGAGCTTCGATTGTGGGACACGGTTTCCGGTTGAGGGCTCGACGGGAAAGTGGGGACCAGTTTGAGCTTGAAATCTGGGGCGCACTTTCCGCCGGCGGGCCTGCCCCAGTCAGTCCTCCAGCTGCGCCCATTCGCGTGGGTCGTAGATCTTTACATGCTTGTCGGGCGTGTCGCTCCAGTACTCTTCGTCCATAAAGGGCAGGTATGCCTGAATGCCGGGGCAGATAAACGGAATCCGTTGCCGCTGCAGGCGCTCGCGCTGCCGCCGCTCCAGGTTCGTCTCGGATATGACGGTCGGCATGCCGGACAGCTCGACGAGGCTTGCCTGGATGCGCTTGAGGTCGGGGAGCGCCGCATGCCATGACGTCCGCATGATCAAAAATGAGGCGCGGCGGTAGTTTGCCTGCATTACCGTGATGGCGGGGCGCAGTGTGGGATGGATTTTGTCCCGCTCGGGCCAAAGGTCAGCAGTGATCTCGAGGCCCAGGGTCTCCCATAGGTAATCAAGCTCTTCGTCCATGGCGCCTCGATATCTACGCGATCATTGATACTTCGATTGTGTTGCCTGGTGCTATCGTTTTCGCGGTAGAATCTGCCAACGGTTGACGGCTACCGCTCGCGGCGTTTTGCCCTTCGTGTACAGCGGTCGGCTTCACAGGTCCTTCACGGGTTGGACTAAATTAGGCCAATTTGACTGAATTTCAAAAAAGTCAAAATTGGGGCTTGCGTCACGGCGAGACTTCCCGTATATTTCTTTCTTGCGCAAAGGCACAGCCGAGCGCAGCGATGCAGTCATTGGGATGTCGTCTAATGGCAGGACAGCGGATTCTGGTTCCGTCAATGGGGGTTCGACTCCCTCCATCCCAGCCATTGCATTTGCTACATATGGCCCGTTCGTCTAGCGGTTTAGGACGCCGCCCTCTCAAGGCGGAGATCACCAGTTCGAATCTGGTACGGGCTACCCACAAATGATTGCCCGGGCCTCGCAAGAGACCCGGGTTTTGTGTATCGACCGTATATACGGCGTCTGCCGTGTTTCGCTCAGATCGAGGAGTAGCCATGGATCTGCCCATCAGCTTGCAAGACATCACGTATGCCGAGAACTATCTGGCGCAGGGCGACCTGGCTACGGCGACGCCGCTGTTGGAGCGTCTGGTGGAGCTCGCCGAGGAGTATATCGACGCCGAGTGCAAGACGGAGGAGAAGCGCCAATACTTTAGCTTCGATAGCAAGTTTGAGCGCTTGGCCTATCGTCGCGTGGAGAAGGATCCGCGCGAGCTCGTGCAGGTCGAGGTGCCGTTTGACCGCCTGTACTCTGACATGGCGTTTGCCTACATTCGCCAGCAGGATTATGTGAGCGCTCGTAATGCCCTGATGCAGGCTGTGCGCTGGGACCCCATGAACTGCAACTATCGCTTGGACTTGGCCGAGCTGTTCCGTGCACTCGAGGACAAGCAGGAATGGGCATCGCTCTCGTTCTCGGTGCTGGAGCGTGCAAGCGATGGCAAGTGCGCCGCCCGCGCCTATGCCAACTTGGGCCAGTATTTCCTTGAGCCCGAGACCGAGAATGTCTCGGCCGCCGTGGGTTGCGCGCGTCTGGCACTGCGCTTAGCGCCCAACGATGCGCACACGACGCGCCTGCTCAACAAGATTCATACCACCTATCCGGATGCCGCCGAGGAGAGCGACGAGCACGTGATGGGTGAACTGG
>DBGFLF010000113.1:0-5817 GCA_048528725.1 Collinsella sp. | reverse complement strand
GGCGGCAGCGGCCTTATCGGCCTCAAGCTTGGCGAGCTCGGCGGCATTTTCCTGCTCGGCTTTTGCCTGCGCCTCGCTGCGGAGCTGCTGGGCCTGCGCCAGCGAATCCTCGGCGTTTTTCTGTTCTGCCTCAAGCTGGGACTTGGCCTGCTGGAGCTCGGCCTTGTTCTGCTCGAGTTCGGTTTGCATGTTGTTGAGCTCTTCGATCTCGTCGACGCTCGAGCTCGTGATCTGGTTGGTGTATTTGCAGGTGGTGATGAACTCACCCAGGCTCTGCGCGTTGACCAGGAAGCTCACGATGGGATTGGTGCCCTTCTGGTACTTGTACAGATCGCGCATGGCGGAGCTTGCCTTGGCCTGCTGCTCGGGAAGCTTGGCCTCGATTTCCTCGATGCTCGCCTCATTGGAGTCGATCTGCTTTTGCAGGTCGTCGAGTTTGGTGCGGGCATCGTTGTAGGCGCTCGTGGCGGCTTCGATTTTTTGCTGCGCGGCGGAAAGCTGATCCTGCGTTGCCTGCGAGGCGGCATATGCCGCAACGGGGGAGAGCATCGGCGTGGCAGTCAGTGCGACAGCGAGTGCGGCGCTCGTGATGATACGAGCCGGCTTCGACGCGATGAGCGCTGCGACGCGATGATTCGAATGCTGCATCCAATCCCTCTGCAATCAATCGTAGGTTATGGTTCGAACGGTATTCTACTACTGCTTTCGACCTCAACTTGAACCTTAAAGGTTCCAAAGGGTCAAGTTAAACTTGAGGCTTTGGCTTTGACCTGCAGTTATAGTGAATTGTTGAGAAACCATAGAGTTCAACTTTAACGTTACGGAACTCGGTCTGATCGCAGATTCACGCCTTAAGGGCTACTCCAACATGGGGTTTTGCACCTATAGGGTTCCCTCGCGGCGAGCCTGCTCAATTTCTTCGAGCGCCTCGGCTGGGGTGAAAGAACATGCGCCGTTGCCGAGCTTGACTGTCTGGATATCGTCTCCGACATGCACCTCTCCGCCTCGAAGCACCACACCGAAAATGCCCTCGTGGGGAAAGATGCAGTCGCCGGCGAGATGGTAGATAGCGCAGCGGGTGTGGCAGACTTTGCCGATCTGGCTGATCTCGACCAGAACGTCGTTGCCGATCTTGAGCTGTGTGCCCAGGGGGAGCGAAAGCAGGTTGATACCTTGTGTGGTGAAGTTCTCCCCAAAGTCGCCTTCGTGCACATCGAGCCCGCGATGCTGCGCCGTCTGGATTGATTCTGCGGCCAAAAACGAGACTTGGCGGTGCCAGTGCCCGGCGTGTGCATCGGAAGCGAGGCCAAACTGCTCAATGACGGTGTCGTGCCCATCGGAGACGGGTGACTTGCGCGTGCCTTTGTGCGCCGACGTGTTGATCGAAACGATGCGGGCGGGTCCTTCGTAGGCGTTGCTGGCGGTGCGTAGGGGAGCGGTCGTTTGAGAACGTTCCGCTAGCTCGCGTTTTGCAGCGTCAAGGATGGGGTTGTCGGTCAGATGTTCTTGGGGCACGCGTGCGCCTTTCGCTTATGAGATTGACAATATGTTGCATCCTACAACAACGGTAGGTTCATTGCCCGTTGTCGTACAGCGGTGAGGGCCGTCTTTGCTCGAGTCTGATCCTCCGATTGCCATAGATACGGTGGAACTTTGGGTGCTGGCGGTTTGGCACGCTAGAATGAATCGGTTGCACTAAGACCGCCCGTTGTGCGGGCAGTTCATGATAGGAAGTTTCCATGGCATTGCAATTTACAGAGCGCGAGTTCATTCCCGTGCTGCTCGGTGGCGACATCAACGCCTATTCGGTGGCGCGCGCCTTCTACGAAGAGTATCAGGTCAAGAGTCTGGTCTTTGGCAAGTATCAGACGGGCCCTGCGTATCGAAGCCAGATTATCGACTACACGCCCAATGTCGACATCGATACCATGCCCGTGATGCTCGAGACCGTCAACGGCATTGCCCAGGCGCATGCCGATAAGACGATCGTCCTGATGGGCTGCGGCGATAACTATGTTGCCCTGGTGGCCCAGGCAAAGGATGCCGATGAGCTGGCGGATAACATCGTTGCGCCCTATGCACCCTACAGCATGCTCGAGCAGTGCCAGAAGAAGGAGATCTTCTACGAGCTGTGCGAGAAGCATGGCGTGCCCTATCCGCACACGTTTACCTTTACCAAGGCGATGCTCAATGCCCAGGGTGAGGCGCCTGCCGAAGTGCTCGACCAGATCGATTTTCCCTACCCGATGATTCTGAAGCCTTCTGATGGCATCATGTGGTGGCAGCACGAGTTCGAGGGCCAGAAGAAGGCCTATGAGATTGCCGACCGCGCCGAGCTGGAACAGGTCATTCGCGATTCGTATGCCAGCGGCTACACTGACGACCTGATCTTGCAGGACCGCGTGCCCGGTAACGACGAGTACATGCGCGTGCTCACCAGCTATTCCGACCGCAACGGCAAGGTGCGCATGATGTGCCTGGGCCATGTGCTGCTCGAGGAGCATCAGCCCCACGGTGTCGGCAACCATGCCTGTATCATTACCGAGCCCAACGACGAGCTCATGGACGGCGTGCGCAAGTTGCTCGAGGACCTTCACTTTGTGGGCTATTCCAACTTTGACGTTAAGTACGACGAGCGCGACGGCTCGTTTAAGTTCTTCGATTTCAACACGCGCCAGGGCCGCAGCAACTACTACGTCACTAACAGTGGCTTTAACGTTGCCAAGTATGTGGTGGACGAGTATGTGTTCAACCGTCCATTTGAGCCGGAGTTTGTGACGGCTCAGGACGAGGCCCTGTGGATGGTCGTCCCCATGGGCGTCGTCGACAAGTACGTCAAGGATCCCGAGCTGCGCGCTAAGGTGCATCGTCTGGACAAGGAGGGCAAGGGCGCCGACCCTTCGTTTATGAAGGGCGACTTTGTCTTTAACCGCTGGCTGCGCATGTGGCACACCAAGCTGCGCCACTTTAAACTGTTCAAGACGTATTACAAGTAGATGAGCGCGGCGCCCGTCCGGTTTGCATCGGGCGGGCGCGGGTATGATACGCGCAATTGCGCGGGCGTCACCAAGGAGGCGGCGATGGAAAAGCTGGGAGTTATCGGTGGCATGGGCGCCGAGGCCACGTCGTATTACTACGACCAGGTGGTGCGTCATACGGCTGCTGCCTGCGATCAGGAACATATCGACATGGTGGTGCTCTCCAAGTCGACCATGCCCGACCGCACGTTGGCCATCAAGACCGGCGAGCATGCCAAGCTGCTGGCGACCATGAAAGAGTGTGCCCAGGCACTCGAGTCGCTGGGCTGTGCGCACATTGCCATTCCCTGCAACACGTCGCACTACTTCTACGACCAGATCCAGTCGTTTACGAAGGTGCCGATTATCCACATGCCGCGTGAGTCGGTGCGCTATGCTCTGGCCGGTGCGGTGATGGGGGAGTGCGAGTTCGATCCCAACCTGAGTATGCCGGCCGAGCCGGTGCACAAGATTGGCATTATGGGAACCGATGGCACCGTGGGCGCGGGCGTCTACGGCCGCGAATGTAAAGCTGCGGGTGTTGAGGTTGTCTATCCCAGCGAGAAACGTCAGAACGATGTGATGTCGCTTATCTACGATGATGTGAAGGCCGGGCGTGAGCCCGATATGGATAAGTTCGACCGCGTGATGTGGGAGTTTGCCCGTAGCGGCTGCGACCGCGTCATTCTGGCCTGCACCGAGCTCTCGGTGCTGCAAAAGTACCGAGAGATGCCCGAGATTACCCTTGACGCCATGGACGTCCTGGTGCGCGAATCCATCATCCGTAGCGGCGCTCCCTACCGCCTCTAGCTTCCGACCCGCCAAAAAGGGACAGGTTAATGTTGGTAGGTTTTATCTGGTGAAACAGTAAAGGCCTCGGCTCGTTTGGTGCGAGCCGAGGCCTTTTGCGTTGGGCGGTTGCTGTCGGTGGCGAACTAGAACAGGAAGCCGATGGCGACGAGGGCGATGCTGACGATGAGTACGGCGATGTCCAGGCCCTTGATGGGGTAGCGCTTGTACGAGCTGGCGCGCGTGCGCAGATAGAAGCCGCGCTGTTCTGCCGCCAAGGCCGTGGCATCGGTCTTGCCCACGCTCGAGATGAGCAGCGGCACACACAGTGGCAGCATGAGCTTAAGCTTCTTGATGGGGTTCTTGGTGTCGTACTCGACGCCGCGTGCGGTCTGCGCTTCCATGATGGCGTTCATCTCCTGACCAAACACCGGCACAAAGCGCAGCGCCGTGGTAAAGGTGAAGGCGTAGCGATACGGTACGTGCAGCACCTCGACGCAGGCGTTGGCAAGGTCGTTGAGCTTGGTCACCATGAGCATGAGGATGAGTGGTAACGCCACGCCCAGCAGGCGCAGACAGGCCTTCGATCCTGTGATGAGGCCCGTGTCGGTGATAAAGCCCCACACCACGTTGCCATCGCGCATAAAGGCCAGCTGGAGCACCAGCATGATAAGCGCGAGCGGAATCAGCAACTTGAGCAGCGAGAACAGACGGTCGACGACGCCGGCATAGGCACCCAGTGCAAGGGTGAGCACCAAAAAGCCCAGCAGCGCCACGTAGGTGTCGGACAAGAAGATGCCGACGATGATGGCGGCGGCGAGGCCCAGTTTGACGACGGGGTTCAGGCGATGCAGCAGCGTATCGCCCGGCATGTAGTCGATGACGTTAACCACGGTGGACCATCTCCTTGGTAATTCGAACGACATCGGTGACCTCGCTCACCTGCGCAAAAGCGGGCGAGACGGAAGATGCCAGACGGCGCGAGAGTTCAATAACCTGGGGAGGCTCCACGTAGGCACGCCGCATGAGATCGATGTTCGAGAATAGCTCGTGCGTGCGGCCGCGGTCGAGGATGTGACCGTCGGCCATTACTACGATACGCTCGGCAAAGTCGGAAACAACTTCCATATCGTGGCAGACCATGATAACGGCGCAGCCGCGCTCGGCCATGGTGCGCACCGTTTCCATGACGGTCATGCACTCGCGGTAATCAAGGCCGCTCGTGGGCTCGTCGAGCACGACGATCTTGGGCTCAACCACTACGACGGAGGCAAGCGCCACCATTTGTCGCTGGCCGCGCGAAAGTGAGAAAGGTGCCTCATCGGCGGGCAGGCCAAAGCGGTCGATAACGAGTTGAGCACGACGCAGAGCCTCGGCACGGTCGATGCCGGCAAGCTCCAGGCCAAAAGCGACCTCGTCGAGTACGGTATCCTTGCAGATCTGGCGGTCGGGGTTTTGGAAGAGGGTTGCGACTTTGCGGGCAATGCGGCTCGTGGGAACGGCCGCGGTATCCAGTCCCGTGACGCGCACGCTGCCCGAGGCGGGTTTAAGCAGGCCCGTGAGCAGCTTGGTGAGCGTGGTCTTGCCGGCACCGTTTTGGCCGACGATGCCCACGAGCTCGCCGGGATAGAGGGTCAGGTTGAGGTCGTGGACGGCGGCGCCGCCATTGGGATAGGCAAACTCAACATGGTCGAAGGTGAGCACGGGTTCGGCGTCCTTGGCATGAGGGCGCAACGACGGTGCATGCGGGGAGCCGGCGGGCGCCTGGGCTTTGCTGACCGCGCGTGCGGGGTCGACGATGCCCGAAATCAGGCGCTCGGCCTCATCGACATCCAAGCAAGGGGTACCGCTTACCAGGCCATCGGCCTCGAGGCTATTGAAGATACGCGTGACGCGAGGGCAGTCGACGCCGATGGCACGGAGCTCGTCGGTATGCGCGAAGACCTCGTGTGGTTCGCCCTGCAGCGCGATTTCGCCATGGTTGAGCACGAGCACGCGGTTGCAGTACTCC
>DBGFLF010000112.1:0-13597 GCA_048528725.1 Collinsella sp. | reverse complement strand
CGCTGCCGCCGTTAAAGCCAAACCAGCCAAACCAAAGCAGGCCGGCGCCCAGCGCCACAAACGGCACGTTATGCGGACGGTAGCTCACCATGCCAAAACCACGACGACGGCCGAGCATTAAGCAGAGAATCAGGCCCGTGAGACCGGACGAAATGTGCACCACGTCGCCGCCGGCAAAGTCGAGCGCGCCGATCATGTCACCGATAAAGGAGCCCTCGCCGCCCCAAACCATGTGGGCAAGCGGCGCATAGACCACGAGCAGCCAAATGCCCAGGAAGGCCGTCATGGCACCAAACTTAACGCGGCCGGCCAGGCTACCCGTGACGATAGCGGCAGTGATCATGGCAAACGCCATCTGGAAGGCGATGTTGATAATCTCCGGGTAGACGGCGCCGTCCGACGCGGTGCCCTCGGCCGCCTGCAGCACCTGGTTGAGTACCGGCAGGCACAGTAGCTGGTCAAGGCCTCCAATAAACGGGCTGGAACCGTCGCCGCCGTAGGCCAGCGACCAGCCGGCAACAATCCACAGCATACCAACCAGGCCAATGGCGCCAAAGCACATGAGCATGGTGTTGATGACATTTTTGCGCCTGGACAGGCCGCCATAGAAAAACGCCAGACCCGGTGTCATTAAAAACACGAGCATGGTGCAGATGAGCATAAACGTTGTCGATCCCGTATCGTACATTCGCTCTCCCTTGGTCGCGTGGACGTTGTCGGCGCCCATAATGCGGCCGAGGGGCAACTGGTGTAGACCAGATACGGCGTTGTTAAACGCTGCGTTGTCGAATGGAAACGGTGCCGCAATCTTGGAAACGGCACGGCAACGGACGCGAAACGGACGGGAAATACGCGAGCAAGGGAGCCGTGAGTGCGCCCGTCCCGGCTAGCGCCGAAACAGCTCGTGGGCGCGGTCGCGGAGATTAGTTGCTCGAATGACACCTTCGTAGCGATTGATGCGCAGGCGCGGGAAGGCGTTAAAGAAGCGTAGGTCGCGGCGGCTGAGTGACACGCTCGGCACCGGACGGCTCATGCGCTTGCCGGCAAGGCGGCGACTGAGCGACGGACGCGGCATGTTCGGCGCGGCATCGGCCACGCGGCGGGCGGCAAGCGCCAGGCCGCGAGCACCATCCGCGATAAACGTCGGCATCGAAGCCTTCTCGCGCAGGGCATCGAGCGTCGCGTCGCCCAGCTCCGCCAGCCACGCGTTAACGGCACGGCTGCGGATATGCGTCTGTGCCACCGAGTCGATCGCCGAATCGGGAATACGTTCGAGCATGGAGTCGGACGCATCGGCAAGCGACTCGTTAATGCGGTCGGCAAGGTCGGCGCGCACACGCTCCAGCTGATCGGACAGACGCCGCCAACTGGCCAAAGAGCATGCCGCGTCGACCATCATCGCGACCGCGACGATAAAGGCGGACAGCCGCACAATCAGCACCGGCAGATGGCCAAGCAGCCCCAGCAATGCCGGTTCCACTACGCGGCAAATGCACAACGCACCCAAGCCAAACGCGCATGCCCAGTACAGGCAGATGCGTCCGTGCAGGTTAAACGGCAGGTGCGAATAGTCCCAAAAGCGAGCGCCCGTTGTTTTTTCCAACAGCACGCCTACGCTGTACTCAATCACGCTGCATACGAGCGCTGCAGCGACAAACTGGCTCGAGGCATCCGGAATCCCGCGCAACAGCAGCCAGCAGGCAATGCCGCCCGCGCCATAGATTGGGCAGCACGGCCCCAGCAAAAAGCCGCTGTTGACAAATCGTCCGTGATTAAGCATGGCGCATACTGTCGACTCCCATACCCAGCCGCAAAACCCGTAAAAGGCAAACGAGAGCACCAGTGCCGAGAGTGGGCAGGCGGCAAGCGTCGCGCCACCAAACGCCATATCAATCGCGGTCCCCACCGTCTACCCTCTCCTCTTTTCGCTCGATTCGCCACTCACGCCATCGTCCGCCTCGTCCTTGCGCGGTAGACGGCAGGCGACCGTCTCGCGCAGAGCACACCATTTATCCGCCAGGCACACAATCCATGCCTCACGGCACGTCGGCGGCACCGGCACCAGCGGAAACATATGCCGCACGATGATATTCCGCTCGCGCGGCGTCAGCTCAAAATCTTCCTCGGCACGTGCCAGGGCAAAAAACGGATGCCGAAATCCGTGCAGGCGATGGCTCGGATCGGGATCGTGCCAGTCATAGAGAAAGTAGTCGTGCAGCAAGGCTCCGCGCAGCAACGAGGCACGGTCGACCGAGACACCGACGCGGCCCAGGCGCTCGGCAAAGGACAGACTTGCCCGCGCCACCGAGGTCACATGTGCATAGACCGTCACATCGCCATGCTGGATAAACTCGCGCGTCAGGTCCAGACGGCCCGCCTGTGCCAGTTGACGGGCAGCATGGTCTACTTCGCACGCGATTTTCTCGGCACGAACGACACCGGACATGCTGCCTCCTTCCAGCGACTCACGGCGACAAGCCACGGCCTGTGCACAATCGATAAAAACATCATGGAACACATCAGTATGGCATCGGACAAAACGTTTTGCCCCACCAGTTGGCGAATTACCGCGCCGCCGTCACATATCAAACGCCAAAATGTGCGAGACTGTCTTGTGCAATTGTGCCGGCCGAGGGAGCGCCGGCGCTCGATTCGCATGGAGTAACCCACAACGATGCTGCTTACGCAAACGACAACGCCCGAGGACGTCAAGGCTCTTAATCGTGCCGAGCTCCCGCAGCTCTGCGACGAGATTCGCCACGCCATCCTCGAAAGCTCCGCCGCTGTCGGCGGACACGTTGCCCCCAACCTGGGCGTCGTTGAGCTTACGGTCGCGCTCCATCGCGTGTTTAACTCCCCTATCGACAAGATTGTCTTTGACGTTTCGCACCAGACCTACGCCCACAAGGCGCTGACTGGGCGCGCGTACACTTATATCGATCCGGAGCGCTTTGGCGAGGCCTCTGGCTTTGCCAATCCCGACGAGTCCGAGCATGACCTGTTCGCCATGGGTCACACCTCGACCTCGGTGAGCCTGGGCTGCGGCCTAGCGCACGCTCGCGACCTGGCGGGCGATGCATACAACGTCATCGCCATCATTGGCGACGGCTCGCTTTCGGGCGGCCTGGCGTTTGAGGGCTTCAACAATGCCGCCGAACTCGATAGCAACCTGATCATTATCGTCAACGATAACGACCAGTCCATTGCCGAGAACCATGGCGGCCTGTATCGCAATCTGGCCGAGCTGCGAGCCAGCAACGGTACCTGTGAGCGCAACGTTTTCCGCGCGATGGGGCTCGACTACCGCTATCTGGACGCCGGTAACGACGTGTTGGCCCTCGTCGACGCGCTGCAGGAACTGCGCAATATCGATCATCCCATTGTGCTGCACGTCTCGACCGCCAAGGGCAAGGGCTTTGAGCCGGCCCAGAGCGACCCCGAGCGTTGGCACCACGTGGGTCCGTTTGACATGGCGACCGGGCGCAAGCTCTGCCCGGGCCATCCGAGCGAGCCTGCGCCGCGCACCTACGCCGACATTACGGGCGAGGCGCTCAGCGCCGCCATCGAGCGCGATCCACAGGTCGTTGGCATCACGGCCGCCACGCCCTACATCATGGGCTTTACACCCGAGCTTCGCGCTGCCGCCGGCAAACAGTTCGTCGATGTGGGCATTGCCGAGGAGCACGCCGTGACCTTTGCCACCGCGCTTGCGCGCTCGGGCGCCAAGCCAGTCTTTGGTGTGTACGGCACGTTTTTGCAGCGCGCCTACGACGAGCTGTGGCACGACCTGTGCCTCAACGACGCCCCCGCAACCATCCTGGTGTTTGGTGCGTCGATCTTTGGCACCACGTCCGAGACGCACCTCTCGTTCTTTGATATTTCCATGCTGGGCGGTCTTCCCAACATGCACTACTTGGCGCCGGCCTGCATGGAGGAATATCTGTCCATGCTGAGCTGGTCGCTCGACCACCGCGAGCATCCCGTGGCGATCCGCGTACCGGGCATTGGCCTGGTTAGCCGCCCCGATTTGGCGCCCGCCGAGGACACCGACTACAGCGCCGTTCGCTACAACGTGGTGCGTCAGGGCCGCGACGTTGCCGTGCTCGCGCTTGGCGATTTCTTTGAGCTGGGCGAGCGTGTGGCAAACCGCTTGGCAGCCGAGTACGGCATCGAGGCCACGCTCGTCAACCCGCGCTTTGCAACCGAGCTCGACCGCGAGTTCCTCGACAGCCTTGCCGCCGAGCATCGCGTTGTCGTGACCATCGAAGACGGCATCTTGGACGGCGGCTGGGGCGAACGCGTGGCGTGCTACCTGGCCTGCACGCCCGTGCGCACGCGCACCTTCGGCATCGCCAAGGGCTTCCCCGACCGCTACGACCCAAACGAGTTGCTCGCTCAAAACGGCATGACGGTCGAGAACATGGCCGCCGAAACCGTGAGACTGCTCAACGAGTAAGAAAACCTCCGCAAGGGAAGCACCCTCGTGGAGGTTTTTGTTTTCACAGCTCAATTATCTCAATCTGTAACAGATAGAGACCTTTTGGCCTTCCAGATGTTACAGATTGAGACATTCAAATTCCCCTGAAGAGAAAATCTCGATCTGTAACAGTTACTCGGCAAAAACGGCTGCAGATGTTACAGATTGAGACAAAGCAGCAAGGCAGGCCGCCACATCTGCAAGAACCACCACAAAGGTGCCTGTCCCTTTTTGGTAGGTAGAATAACCCATAAGGTAAGTATGTTTCTGAGTTATTTCGTGTTGACCCGTCTGAGCGCAATAGGGTATAACTCTACTCAACCGCTAGGGATTTTATTGAGAAAGGTGTTCTACCATGAGCAAGAACCTCTCCCAGCAGGTCGTTCTCGACCGCCGCGGCTTTGTCGCCGCCACCTTCGCAACCGTCGCCGGCCTTGGTCTTGCCGGCTGCTCCGACACCAGCGCCGAGGCCGACAAGGGTTCCGCCGCCGGCTCCTCCAAGGGCTCCAATGATACCGAGGCTTCCACCACGCTCGATGCCAAGGCATTCGACAAGCTCGTCGACAACGGCCCCAAGGCCGATGACGATGCTATCGCCGCCAGCACCTGGGCCACGGCCGTCAAGGACGCCGGCGTCTTTAAGATCGGCGGCGTTCAGACCTCTACGCTCTTCTCCCTCCTCAACGAGAAAGACGGTCAGACCCGCGGCTTCGATGCCGGTATCGCACAGCTCCTGTCCAACTACATTCTGGGCGAGAACAAGGTCGAGATCACCCAGGTGACCTCGGACACGCGCGAGTCCGTCCTGCAAAACGGCCAGGTCGACGCCGTCTTTGCCACCTACACCATCACTGACGAGCGCAAGAAGCTTGTCTCCTTTGCCGGCCCCTACTACTACACCCAGCAGGCCATCCTGGTGCTCGCCGACAACGACGACATCAAGAGCGTCGACGACCTGGCCGACAAGAACGTCGCCGTCCAGTCCGGCTCCAACGGCCCCGCCATCCTGGAGGAGTTCGCCCCCAAGGCCAGCCAGCAGGAGTTCAAGACCGACGAGGAGGCCCGCCAGGCACTCCAGCAGGGCCGCGTTGACGCCTACGTCATCGATAACAACATGCAGCAGAGCGCCCTGGTCCGCGAGCCCGGTAAGTACAAGATCGCCGGCAAGCCCTTCGGCAGCAAGGAGCCCTATGGCATCGGCCTGCCGCTCGATTCCGACGGTGTCGCCTTTGTCAACGACTTCCTTAAGAAGATTGAGGACGATGGCACCTGGACCGAGCTGTGGCAGATCTGCATCGGCGACCGTACGGGCGACACCAACGTTCCCGAGCTGCCCGAGATCGGCGCCTAGGCAACGAGCCTGGTAACGGCCGCAACGAAACCATACGGAAACGCACGATGCGCTTTATTGCGATAAACTGTTTCCTTACTGAGTTGTCGGGGCTTCCGTACACACGGGAGCCCCTTTCCTTATCGGCGGGAGGTCCGCATGAGTCTCTCCGAACTCTGGTCGCTCTATGGCCAGAACTATATCGACGCGCTGCTCGCAACCTGGGGCATGACGCTTGAGTCGTTTGCCATCGCCATGGTGCTGGCCGTCGCCGTCACCGTGATGCGCGTGTCGCCGCTCAAGCCGCTACGCGTCCTTGGCGACCTGTATGTCCAGGTCTTCCGTAACATCCCCGGCATCGCGCTGCTTATCATCGTCGTCTACGCGCTGCCGCCGCTCAAGGTCGTCCTGCCCTACCGCACCTGCGTTATCGTCGCCACGGTCCTCTTGGGCTCGGCCTTTGGCTCCGAGAACTTCATGAGCGGCATCAACACCGTCGGCGTCGGCCAGGTGGAAGCCGCCCGCTCGCTGGGCATGAGCTTTAACCGTATCCTCGCCAAGATCGTGATTCCGCAGGCGCTGCGCTCGAGCGTACTGCCCATGACCAACCTCTTTATCGCCGTCATGCTCACCACCGCGCTCGGCAGTCAGGTGCCGCTTAAACCGCAGGAGCTCACCGGCGTGGTGAGCTACATCAACACGCGCTCGCTCGGCGGCGTCGCCGCGTTCTTTATCTCGGCGCTCGGCTACCTGGGCACGGCCTTTGTGGTGAGCCACATTGGCAACTATATCGATAAGAAGGTGAGGATCCTCCGATGAGCAAGCACTCCACCTCCACGCTCACCATGCGCGATGCGCTCTACGAGGCTCCCGGCCCCAAGATGCGCGCCAAGATTCGCATCGGCACCGCCATCTCGCTTGTTGCCGTCGCCGCACTCGTCGTCCTGGTACTGCAGCGCTTTTATGTGACCGGTCAGCTTTCGGTCCACTACTGGTATTTCTTTACGCACCTCACCACCTGGAAGTTCTTGCTTGCCGGCTTTGAGGGCACCGTCAAAGTCGCACTCACCGCTGGCGCCATCGCGCTGGTGCTGGGCTTGGCCCTTATGCTCGGCCGTACCAGCGACATCAAGCCGTTGCAACTGGTCTGCCGCGTGCTCACCGATTTCTTCCGTGGCGTGCCGAGCCTGCTGTTCATCTACTTCTTCTTTTTGGTGCTGCCCCAGTACAAGATCGCGCTGCCGTCGTTTTGGATGCTCACGCTTCCCGTCGCGCTCGCTGCAGCCGGCGTACTGGCCGAGATCTTCCGCGCCGGCGTCAACGCCGTGCCGCGCGGTCAGGTCGAGGCAGCCCAGGCGCTCGGTCTCTCCAAAGCTAAAATCACCTTTAAAATCGTGTTGCCGCAGGCTATTCGATTTATCATCCCGTCGTTGATTTCGCAGCTCGTGGTCGTAGTCAAAGACACCACCGTCGCCTATGTGGTGAGCTACCCCGACCTCATGCAAAATGCCCGCGTGCTCATTACCAACTACGACGCCCTCGTGTCGGTCTACCTGGTGATCGCGGTCATCTACATCCTCATCAACGTCGCGATCAACAAGGCCGCTGTCTACGTTTCGCACAAGACCGGCGCGACCATCATCCGCTAACGCTTTACCATTTCGAGTCATAAGGAGCCGAGCACCATGGCACAGAGCACCTCTTCCACCGGCAATCAGCCGCTGATCGAGCTCAGACACGTCGATAAGCACTACGGCGATCTGCACGTCCTCAACGACATCAATCTCTCGGTCGACCGTGGCGAGGTCGTCGTGGTGATCGGCCCCTCGGGCTCGGGCAAGTCGACCATGTGTCGCACCATCAACCGTCTGGAAACCATCGACTCGGGTGAGATCCTCATCGAGGGCGAGCCCCTGCCGCAAGAAGGCAAGGATCTTGCCCGCATGCGCGCCGAGCTGGGCATGGTGTTTCAGCAGTTCAACCTGTTTGCACATATGACGGTACTGCAGAACGTCATGCTGGGACCGGTCGATGTGCTGGGTGTCTCCAAGGACGAGGCCCGCGAGCGCGCCATGGACCTGCTGGGCCGCGTGGGCGTTGCCGAGCAGGCCGATAAGGTGCCTGCGCAACTTTCGGGCGGCCAGCAGCAGCGCGTAGCCATCGCCCGTTCACTCGCCATGCAGCCCAAGGCCATGCTCTTTGACGAGCCCACGAGCGCCCTTGACCCCGAGATGATCAACGAGGTGCTCGAGGTCATGGTCCGTCTGGCCCAGCAGGGCATGACGATGATCGTCATCACACACGAGATGAACTTCGCCCGCCGCGTGGCCGACCGCGTCGTGTTTATGGCCGACGGTCAAATCGTGGAAACCGGCACGCCCGACGAGTTCTTCGACCGCCCCCAGACCAAGCGCGCCCAGGACTTCCTCAACTCCATCAAGGGCCACTAACCCAATTGCCACGCGGGCAAATTCATCAGTAACGTTTGTCCCGCGCCACCCCTGTGCCAAGTCCACCCGGATTCGAAAGCCGCAACCATGATCGGAGCTCGCACTTCATCGTCCTACACCCCGCACGTCGACGTCGCCCCCGCCAACCGCCCACTCATCCTCGTCGCACCGCGCTGGGAAGAGGCAGAGCCGTTTTTAACCGAGATGCTCTCCCCCAACGAGGAAATCGCAAGTGTCTTTGTCGATGCCATTCTTGCCGCCGGCGGCCTGCCGCTGCAGATGTCCATCACCGAGGACATTGAGGTTATCCGTCATTACGTCGATTTCGCCGACGGCATCGCTATTCCCGGCGGCCCGGACGTCAACCCCAAGCGCTGGGGCGACGAGCGCCCCTACGACCCCACGCTGTGCTGCGAGATTCGCGACCGTTTTGAGTTTAAGCTGGTTAACGAGGTGCTTCGCGCCAAGAAGCCGCTCTTTACCACCTGCCGAGGCACGCAGCTGCTCAATGTCGCCACCGGCGGCACCCTGTGCATGGACGTGCCGAGCCTGGGTGCGCGCGAGGGCCGCACGCAGTGGCGCCATACCCACGTGCTCAACGATCCCGTGCACCCCGTCGAGGTCGTGCCGGGCTCGCTGCTGGAGCGCGCGGTTGGCGGTCACAGGCTGATCCAGACCAACTCGGCACATCACTGCTGCGTCGACCGTCTGGGTAAAAGCACGCGCTTGGTCGCCAAGGCAACCGACGGCGTTCCCGAGTGCATCGAGGTCGAAGGCCAGCCATTCTGCCTGGGCGTGCAATGGCACCCTGAGTACACGTGGAAGACGCTCGAGACCGACTTTAACCTCTGGAAGTCGTTTGTCGAGGCAGCGGCCAAGGTTAAACAGGCCCGCTAGCCCGCGAACCACAAAACAGATAAGGGCGCCCCACCGGCCACATGGTCCGGCGGGGCGCCCTTTCACCTATATGTGGCCGGCAAGCAGCCCAAGGCTCGCAAGCTCTTATTCAGCCGCCTCGCGCAAGGCCGACAACGTGGCCGCATATTGCTGCTGCAGCGCATGCATTCCCTCGCGAGCGCCGTCAACGGTATCGGCGCCGCGCAGCGCCTCGGTCACCACGACCGCCGGCTCGTACAGATTATCGAATCCCAGGTTCTGGCTCACGCCCTTGAGCGTGTGCGCTGCCATAAACGCACCTTCGGCGTCTCCCGCCGCCATGGCGGCCTCCAGCTTGTCCATGCTCTCGTCATCCAAAAACTTGAGGGCAAAGCGGGCAAGCATTTCCTCGCCCATCAGCCGAGCGCATGCGTCATCATAATTGGCGCCGATCTTCTCATACGCCTCACGCATGGAAATCATGGATTAAAACTCCTTTGGTCAAACTAAATCGTGGGAAACGCGACGACGTCGGCGGGGCGCGCCAACGTCTCGGCGATACGGTCTTGCACCTCGAGCAGGCAGTCGAGCAACAGCGGGTTAAACTCACCGCACTTACCGTCCAAGATCATCTGGATAGCCTCCTTGTGCGGGATAGCGTCCTTGTACACGCGCACGCTCGTCAGAGCATCGTACACGTCGGCCACCGAAACCACCTGTGCGGCGATGGGAATCTGGTTGCCCTTAAGGCCATCGGGATAACCCTTGCCATCCCAGCGCTCGTGATGCCAACGCGCAATCTGGTACGCATATTCCACAAGCGCATTGCCGACGTGATGGCGGCCCAGCTCGAGCAGCATGTCGGCGCCGATCGTGGTATGCGTCTTCATAATCTCGAACTCCTCGGGCGTAAGACGCCCGGGTTTGTTGAGGATCGCATCGTCAATCGACATCTTGCCAATATCGTGCAGCGCCGAAGCCAGGGCAATCGTGGAGCGCTCCTCATTGTCGAGGGAGATCGTGTCGCTACGCTGAACCAGACAGTCAAGCAGCAGCTCGGTCAGCTTTTCGATATTCGTAACGTGCCTGCCGCTCTCACCATTGCGAAGCTCCATGACGCCGGCCATGATGTCGATGAGCATGCGACTGTTCTTGACGCGCTCGTTGTACTGCTGGGACAGCAGGCTCGTCAGGCGGCGCTGTTTGGCGTATAGGCGGATGGTGTTGCTTACACGGCGGCGCACGACACGGGAGTCAAACGGGCGGTTGATATAGTCCGAGGCGCCCAGCTCGTAGGCGCGCAGCACCACGTCATCGGAATCCTCGCTCGAGATCATGATGACGGGCAGGCTATCGGCAACAGTTCGGCGTGACAGTTCGCCCAGTACCTCAAACCCGTTCATACCCGGCATGATGATGTCGAGCAGCACAAGCGACAGCTCATCGCCGTAGCGGTCAACCAAATCGAGCGCCGTACGGCCGTTGTCCGCCTCCAAGACGCGATACTCGTCCTTGAGCATCTCGTTGAGGATAATACGGTTCATCTCGGAGTCATCGACGATAAGCACCGAGGGTTTTTCGCTTTGGAAGATCTCGATTGCATCGCTGTCGGTCACAACCGTACCGGGCTTTGCCTTGGCATGGCTTAAAAGCTGGACGGCACGGTTTACGCCCCCATCGACCGTCTCGCCATTGATGCGAACACCGCCCACGCATGCCGTAAGGCTTACATGCTCGTGACCAGGGACAATCGTGGCATGGACGGCATCGGATACATGACGCAGACGACGGGCAAAGTCATCGGAGGGGATATTGGGCATGACGGCCACGAACTTGTCGCAGCCAAGGCGCACAAGCTCGTCAGTCGAACGAATGCCGCCGCGAATCGCCGCCGCCACGGCGCCGAGCGCGAGGTCACCGGCATGACGACCACAGGTATCGTTGAAGACCCTAAAATCATCGAGGTCAATCATCGCAACGCCGGCGTTCATGCGGGCGCTACGAAGCTTCTCCTCGTAATAGCGGCGATTACGAACGCTCGTCAGCACATCGGTGTAGACAAGGTCCTCTTCTGCGACCTCTTGTTCATCGATCGGGCGCACCATCAGCAAAACGTGAGGCTCGCCCTCGACCGTCAAAGAGCGCACGCGAGCACGGTACTCGACGCCGTCGTTGAGCAGCCGCTCCGATATCTCATCCGAAGTCGCCAAGGCCTCAAGACTTGACTGACGCAGGCAAGGGCACCGATCGCCGGCGAGCAAGCAGTTGCGCTCGCTTTTGACCTGATCGGCCGACATCAGACGGACCACGGGGTAGATCTTCGCGACACGGGCAACCTCGGCGGCAGCCTCTTCGTCGGTTAGATTGGCCTCGTGATTATTGAGCATATGGGGCCCTTTCAATCGTTGCGTTTGATAGCAGTTGGTATCAAATGGTACAAGGGTAGCATCTTGTTGATGCAGGTAAGCACGTGAATATCGTTACATTTTCATGAGTTGGCAAACGGTATATTTGGAGCTGCAGACGCAAGGTTTGGAGGGCGTTTGTTAACATCGCCGAAACGCTTGCAAGCGCTGCCCGCCAAGGCCATTAAAAGCGCTGGGGCTCTAGAATATCGCGAACGGCACGAGCCGCTGCCGCCGGGCGATCTCGAAGGCCGTTATGCGCTCCGGGAATCGTCACGAGCGGGCAGCCCAGGAACTCTGCAGCTGCTCGCGTGCCCGCCTCGCGGGATGTGCCAATCGAAAGCTCACCCAGAAGCACGGCGGCAACGGCCTTTGGTACGCTGATCTCTTCCCATTCGGGCGCATAGGTCATGTTGGGCCCGTATTCATTTGCCATGAAACAACGGCCGTTGCGCAGGGCATGCTTGGCTTCCGCTTCAGTTGTCTTGGGAGCCTCGGGGTCCGGGTCGCCGATGGCGCCCAGAAA
Source organism: Collinsella sp. (assembly GCA_048528725.1). Lineage (GTDB taxonomy): Bacteria > Actinomycetota > Coriobacteriia > Coriobacteriales > Coriobacteriaceae > Collinsella. Next base: position 1,533 of record DBGFLF010000112.1, on the reverse strand, counting down.
GGCCCTCAATGCCCTCGAGACCTTCCCCGCCGCAATCATGTCGAGCAAAATGGGGGCCGCGCCCATGCCAGCACCTTCACCCGTCACGGCGGGCTCGTGCAGAATCGCACGCGAAACGACAGCCGGGTTTGTGCGAAGAAGCTCCAGCGCCACCAACGTACCGGCGCTATGCGCAAGCACATTTGTCGGAGCGCCAACGTGTTCGATCACGGCTTGCAGGTCGGCGGCCTGAGCGGCAAGATCATAGCTGCCGTCTGCCGCATCGCTGCTGCCACCGCAGCCGCGGCGGTCGTAGGCAATTACGCGGTAGTTGCGGCTGAGCTCACAAGCGATACCGTCGAAAAATGTGCCGTCGACACAAGCGCCGTGCACGCACACCAAGGCAGGAGCATCAGGCGACACATCTGGGCCGGCATATTCGCGACAGGCAATCGTGGTGCCCGCATTCTCGACCGTAAAATTCATGTTGTGCCCCCATCATCAATGCTCATCCAGTTGCACGTCAGCGCGGTTGGATGGACCCACATTGCCTTACACCTTGTTAACAGATTAACTTTACCCGACCCGAGGCTTTTCATGGCGCGGCATAATGGGCGACGTGAAAAAACGAAACTTGTAAAGCAAGAGCCCGCACCTTGCTTTGGAGCCGATGCTATGCTTAGGCACAATTGTCTTGAGGAGCATATGCCTATGTCTACGTTTTTGAATGCCAGCCCCATCTTTGGGCCCGTTCGCAGCCGTCGCCTTGGTCTCTCGCTCGGCGTCAACATGATGCCGGCCAGCGGCAAAATCTGCACGTTCGACTGCATTTACTGCGAAAACGGCCTCAACGCCGAGCGCCCCTGTCACGAGCCGTACAACACAGCTGCCGTGGTACTCGACGCGCTCGAGGCAAAGCTGCGCGAGATGGCAGCTGAGGGCGAGCTCCCCGATGTGATCACCTTCGCAGGCAACGGCGAGCCCACCGCCGCGCCGGAGTTTCCGCAGGCCATCGCCGGTGCCGTCGCGTTTCGCGACCAGCTTGCCCCAAACACCAAGATTGCCGTGCTCTCCAACGGCACGCGCGCCGACCGTCCCGAGGTGCACGACGCGCTCATGATGGTCGACGACAACATTCTTAAGCTCGATACCGTCGACCCGGCGTTTATCCAGCTGCTTGACCAGCCTGTTGGCCCCTACGACGTCGAGCACCAGATCGAGACGTTCGCAAGCTTTGACGGTCACGTTATTATCCAGACGATCTTTTTGACCGGCGAGTATCAGGGCAAGCTCATCGACAACACCGGCGAGGAGTACGTTGCCCCCTGGCTCGCGGCGCTTGAGCGTATTCGCCCACAAGAAGCGACCATCTACACGGTGGCGCGCGAGACACCGGTCGCCGGCCTTGCCAAAGCGGCGCCCGAGGTGCTCGACACGATTGCCGCACGCGTACGCGCCCTCGGCATTCCCTGCCAAGTGAGCTACTAGCAAAACCACGCAGCAGCTAGTGTCCGCCATCCCACTCCATCAGTTGCGGTGATATAGTTCCTGTTT